>CAXUOL010000532.1:0-5187 GCA_964252435.1 uncultured Nostoc sp. | reverse complement strand
ATTGTCTGGAAAACAACATAAATGGTTGATTTCCTACTCAATCTTGCTTATACTTCCCAATGTAAGCTTTACTTGCCATAGTAAAGAATATTGGCGTAAAAATGGGTAGGAGAGTGCAATGATCAATCATCGGGCTGTGCGCGATGGGTGTTTGGTAAGTTTCCTGGCGATTCTTTGCATCGGCTTTGGTAGTAACCTAGCCAAGCAAGAGCCAACTCTTGGACAGTCCCCAGCGAGGAAAGATGTGATCGTGGCGATGACAACCAGCATTGAGGATAGCGGGCTGCTAGATGATTTAGTTCCGGCGATTGAAAAGAAAACAGGATATAAGCTCAAAAAGGTTGCAGTCGGCACCGGACAGGCTTTGGCTCTGGCTGAAAAAGGTGAGGTTGACGCGCTATTCGTCAATTCACCTAAAGCCGAACGCAAAGTTTTGTCAGGTGGTGCGGTAATTAATCGCCACTTGGTAATGCACAATGACTTTGTGATTGTCGGTCCAGATGTTGACAAGGCAAAGATCCGAGGGAAAAAGAATGCTGTGGAAGCGTTCAGTCTGATTGCCAAAAACCAAGCATTGTTTGTATCGCGGGGTGATGACTCAGGGACTAACAAACTAGAAAAAGATTTATGGCAACAGGCAAATATTACACCATCTGGCACTTGGTATCAGCAAACAGGTTCAGGAATGGCGCAAACTTTGCAAGTCGCTAACCAAAAACTAGGATATACCTTAGCAGATCGGGCGACATATATATTTCAGAAGAAAAACCTGTCTTTGCCCATACTGGTGCAAGGAGACAAGAAACTGTTAAATCTGTACCATGTCATGGAAGTAAATTCTCAGAAATTCCCCAGAGTCAATAGTGCAGGAGCTAAAGCGTTTATTAATTTTGTCTTATCTCCTGAAGGACAGACATTGATTGCAGCCCACGGGAAAAAAGAGTTCAAACAACCACTATTTTATGTTGATGCCGGTAAAACGGAGAAAGATTACGGCTTTTAAAGAAACTTGAGCATCAGATAATCAAGGGTTGCTTTACTGCATATTTGAGTATTCTTTCCCAATTTTTTAAGAGATTTGTATTTGTGAATACAATCATCGAAGGAGCTTTCAAAGCTTTTGAGCTATTAACCAGTGGCGATCGCGACGTTTTTCAAGTGATGACGATGACATTGTTCGTCTCTGGAACAGCTACAGCCATAAGCGTTTTACTGGGACTACCATTAGGACTGTGGCTAGCATTAGTGGATTTCGTCGGCAAGCAGACTGTGACTAGTTTGATTAACTTCGGTATGGGATTGCCACCTGTGGTAGTCGGTTTATTCGTCAGTCTGTTTTTGTGGCGATCTGGCCCGTTAGGAAATCTTGATTTGATGTACACACCCACAGCTATGATTATAGCCGAAGCCATCATTGCTTTTCCAATTGTAGCTGGTTTCAGTTTTACGGCAATTATCAGTATTAATCCGAAACTACACTGGCGATTGTTATCAATGGGAGCGACACAGTGGCAAGTCAACTGGTTGCTAATCAAGGAAGCACGATTAGGATTAATGGCTGCAATCATGGCTGGTTTTGGTCGCGTCATCTCGGAAGTTGGTGCATCTATGATGGTCGGTGGCAATATCAAGGGACAGACAAGAGTCCTGACTACAGCGATCGTCTTGGAAGTAGGGAAAGGAAATTACGATGTGGCGATCGCGATCGCATACATTCTTCTGATTATCACATACACCGTTATCGTGTTGCTGACTATCCTACAGCATGACAAGAAAATTCTATGAGTACTAACGAGTATGTCCTGAATATGCGACAGGTTAGCGTTGATAGCAAAACACGTAAAAATATCCTGTCAATTGAAAATTTTGCAGTCCGTCCTGGAGAACTGGTTGCTGTACTTGGCCCCAATGGCGCTGGTAAAAGCACTTTGTTAAGAACAATCAATCTCTTGCAACCTTACCGTGGTGAAATGCAATTATTTGGAGAGGATGTGAGCAATGCTAATAAAACATTGTTGCGTCGTCGTTCAGCTTTGGTATTTCAGGAAACATTACTACTAGATGACACTGTTTTTAATAATGTTGCCAAGGTATTAAAGTTTCGCGGCACACCAACACACAAGATTAAGCAAAGGGTACATACTGCACTTACAACTTTTGGCTGTGAACACCTGGCAAATCAGTCAGCTCGTTCTCTGTCCGGTGGTGAAGCAAAGCGGGTTTGTATTGCCTGCGGTTTAGTTGCTGATTCCGAATTGCTGCTTTTGGATGAGCCTTCTGCCTCTTTAGATGTGGGAATACGTCCCCAGATGATCGAGAAAATTAGACAATTAGCCCAAGCGAGGGGATCAGCAGTCATATTAGTCAGTCATAATTTTACAGATATACTGCATTTTGCTGATCGAGCGATCGCTTTATTTGATGGCTGTATTGTCCAGGATGATAACTTGGAAACTATCATCCGCCGACCAGCTAACGAGCAGCTTGCCAGACTTGTAGGGATAGATAATATTATTCCGTGCCATGTAGAACGTAGTAGCCGTGGAAGTTTTATCAAACTTGCAAACGGAATAGAGTTTTTATATCCTGGGGAAATCACCAAGCCAATTACTGCATGTTGTTTATCTGGCGATACTTTCAATCTTTATGATGCAACTTCTTCAATGCGACACAAACTGTGTTCGGTAATTATTGAAGGGCTAGTAGAACGGATTTTAAATGGTATTGGGATTTGTAGTATTTGGGTTAAGGTGGGAGAACAGACTTTAATTGCCAGAGTGCCTCGTAATCATATATTTGGCAATGTATATCCCCATGAAATAATTAAGCTGGCATTCAATCCTAAAGATGTACATTTTGTTTAGAAAAAATGACGTTACTGACCTACCGATAACCTCTCAATGGTCGGCTGCATGGGCATTGTTGTGCTGCATGACTAAGGAAACAACCCCAATCGAATCCATAATTGCCGTGCTGCTACCTGAGCAGGACTGTTCATCGCCAAATACTCTACTGTAACTTCTCCAACTGGAGTCATTCCTCTAATTTTGCCAGATTCAACATCAACCTGAAAATGTTCACTCCACTGATTTTCTCTTGGATGAAATAACCGAACTTCAGTATTGGAATCAGGCAAAGTGCCACTGATGCGAGTTCCTTTACACAGATTACAGGAGCGACACGCAAGGGCTAGATTTGCTTTATTATTTGCACCTTGCCGAGAAATTGGAATAATATGCTCCACCTCAAACGGAAAATTGAAAACGACTTCAGGAGCTTGGCACTACTCACAACGATGGTTGGCTCGTTGGGCGTATAGTAGGGATTCATGAATTCTCTGGCTGCATTAACGCAGCAGTGCGGGCTGTTGCCGCTCTCAATTCAGCCTCAACTAATTCATCCAGTTCTGCCTGTTGTTCTGGTAGTAATTCTTGCCCTTGATTTCGTGTTGAACGCCATAATCTCATCAATTCTGATAACCGTTCTTGTTGCTGGGCATTAAAGAATGTGTCAGGGCGAAAGCTTTGAATGACCAGTAGCACACTAAACTCATTCTCACCTAACTGGGCAGTTAACACATCTAAAGCTTGCCCCGCAGTTTTGCCAACAGAATATTTATTTCCTGCGATCGCACGATAGGATTTCTCACCGCTAGGGTCTCTTGTTGGTAAAATTGCTACTGTAGTCATGCTTCTAGCCTCAAGTTGCTGCCTCGAATTATAGCTTTAAGCCAGAGTTTAACCCTAGTGTCTGACCAAGTAACCTTCAACCACATCCCTAACAGATAATGTGAAGCAGCGCTTGAGCGGCTGCAACTAATCTTATGCAACACACCAGGATCTTTCGTCAGTCCGCTCCAAGCGAATTGTTAGGCATCATCTAGCAATCAAGTAACTCGTCGTCACCATCTACATAAAAGTGGGTTAGAAAAGTCTTTAAAATAAGCTGTTAGAAAAGCAGGCATTCAAAAACGGGTTGGCTATCATACGTTTCGCCACAGTTTCGCTACGCATTTGCTACAAAATAGCTATGATATCCGTACGGTACAAAAGATGGGCAGTTTTTGAGAGCCACTATTTTCCCAGACAACAAAACATTAACTGAACTGTGTTGCGCGAGCAATAATAATTTATTTTATAAAAGTAGCAAAATAATCTAAAATTTTACACATAACAGTGTTTATATTACTAAAATTATCATCAAGTGCTAGCATTTCTTCGGTTTTCTGAATATATTTACCTGTAACTAATTCCGAAGCACAATTTTCAATAATTTGCCGAACGCTGTCTTTAGTTGATTCTAGGTGAAATTGTAAACCTAATACTCTCTCTCCATAAATGAAAGCTTGATTTGCACATACTTCACTATAGGCTAGTCCTACAGCACCCGGTGGTAAGTCAAAAGTATCACTATGCCAATGAAACACAGTAAAAGTTGCAGGTAATGAAGCAAAAACAGCAGAATTTTGTGCTTCTGTTGTCACTTGAATCGGATACCAACCGATTTCTTTTTCCTGACCTTTGTAAATCTTGGAACCTAAAACATCAGCGATTAGCTGCGAACCAAGACAAATGCCAATAACTATTTTGTGCTTTTTGATTGCTTCTTCAATAAAATATTTTTCCAACGTCAACCAAGGATACTTATCATCCTCGTAAATATTCATCGGACCACCCATTACTATCACCCAATCTAGGTCATCAACAGATGGTAAAGTGTCACCGTTATAAAACTTAGTTGCGGAGAGAGTATGATCTTTCTTTGTCAGCCACTGTTCAATACTAGCAAGTCCTTCAAATGGCACATGTTGTAAGTAATGAATTCTCATCCCTGACTGCTCCGAACTTAGTTGCAGTGTGATTTTTTACATTAAATCATATCATAGACTTTTTTACTCAGCACTGTTTCGGTAACGCCGGATTTTGATGCAGTCTGGATTAAGATTGTCGCAACTTTTTTCGCCTGTGAAGCGGTTGACCAACTTCCTTCCATCATCGCAACCACGATCGCACCTTGTACTAAAAGAAGCAGTTGTCTGGCTAACTGTTCCGGTGATGAAACTTCTGCTTCTTGAGCTAGGCTCTTGATGTAGTGGTAGATCGATTGTTGATGCTCTAATGCCACTCGATGTCCAGGATGGTCAGCATTGGCTAGTTCCACTGAAGCATTAATGAATGCACAACCTCG
>CAXUOL010000531.1:0-5190 GCA_964252435.1 uncultured Nostoc sp. | reverse complement strand
TGCATGGCAGAGGAACTCAAGCGTTTTGGTATCAAGTTCACGCTATTCTACTTTGGTGGGGTAGATTCTCCTTTTTGGGATAACGTCAACCTAAAAGTAGACCGAAAAAAAATGCTTAGTCCTGAAACTGCTGCCAATGCGATTTTCTTTGCCCTTTCTGCTGAACCGCAAGCTGTGCCAATGGAAATTAACATTCAACCTGATAGTCATTTGTTCTTTTAGAGTGGGAGTACGCCTACATAATTCTTGCTTAGGAAAGACGTGAAAATCTAGCAAAAAAGGCAAAATTTACAGATATATAAACTGTTATGCTGGATTTTCAATATTTATGAAAATTGATCACGTTCATTTCTATGTAGAAGACGCCAAAGTGTGGCGGGATTGGTTTGTACGCCATCTTGGTTTTCAAGCAGTAGCCGATCGCATCAGTTCATTTCACACTTGTACAGAAGTGGTGAAAAATGGTAATGTCTGCTTTTTTCTGTCTTCGCCACTGTTGCCTACAAGTCCAGTAGCTGAGTTTCTGCGTCAATATCCCCCTGGTGTGGCAGATGTCGCTTTTGCTGTCGAAGATGTCGAAGGCGCGATCGCCCTAGCTCAAAAACACGGTGCTACAATCCTACAACCCATCCAGGAACGCCAGGTAGGTACGGTGTTCATCAAATGTGGCAAAATTGCCGCCTGGGGTGGATTGACTCATACTTTGATAGAAAGGTCATTGGTCATTTATCCGTCGTCATTTGTAACTAACACAAATGACAAAGAACAAATCACAAATGACAACACTTTTACCGCCATAGATCACGTAGTGCTAAACGTGGCGGTTGGTGAATTGGATCGTGCTGTGGCTTGGTACGAAAAAATTCTCGATTTTCAACCCCAGCAGGCATTTAAAATTAAAACCAATCGCTCTGCTTTACACAGCCAGGTGATGGTTTCACATAACGGTAGCGTCCAATTGCCAATTAATGAACCGGCTTCCAGGAATTCTCAAATTCAGGAATTTCTAGATGTCAATCGGGGACCAGGAATTCAACATATTGCCTTGCGGACGACTAATCTTGTGAGTGCGATCGCTAAATTTCGTGCCAGTGGTTTATCTTTACTCTCGGTTCCCCAAACCTATTACTCACAGCTAAAACAGCGACCAGGACTTACACTATCACCCTTAGAATTAGAAGCGATCGCCCAACAGGAAATTCTCGTGGACTGGCAAGAATATAATTCTTTAGAGGGAGGAAATACTGCACCCTTATTACTACAAATTTTCACCCAGCCCATTTTTGAACAGCCGACATTTTTCTTTGAGTTTATTGAACGCCGTTTCCAGGCTCAAGGTTTTGGCGAAGGTAATTTTCGCGCCTTATTTGAAGCCATTGAAAGCGAACAAATCAAACGCGGTACTTTGCAATGAGGTCATCATCGATACTTTCTTAAAAAGAATTTACAAAAAACCTTTAGCTAAATTTGATAGTCTCCAAAAATAGCCATACATCTGAGATAATTTTAATAAAAATTAACATTTTCCGCCGATGCTAAGACTGATTACTGACTTCGACGGTCCAATTATTGATGTTTCCGAACGGTACTACCGTGTTTATCAATTCTGCTTAGATAAAATCCGTCGCCCAGATCAAGTGGTGCAAGAATTTCCGAAAGCGGAATTTTGGCAGTTAAAACGATCGCGTGTTCCTGAAAAACAAATCGCCTTAAATTCAGGGTTAGACGAAGCCCAAGCCCAAGAATTCGCCCAATTGCGACGACAAACTGTGCATACAGAACCTTACTTTCACTATGACACTCTCGCGTCTGGTGCTGTGGACGCACTGTTAAAAATTCAACAAGCTGGAATTGATTTAGCAGTTATGACCATGCGCCGAGTTCGAGAACTAGATTATGCCTTTAAAAAACACGACTTAGGGAGATTTTTCCCGGAAAATCGTTGTTATTGTCTGACTAACGACTACGTTAAAACTCGTGATATTGAAGATAAACCCTTGTTAATGGCTAGGGCATTAAAAGAACTGCCCCCGTCTGCTGATACCTGGATGGTGGGAGATACGGAAGCGGATATCACTGCTGCGAAAAATTATGGGATTAAGGTGATGGCTGTGGAATCTGGAATTCGCGATCGCACCCAATTAGAACTTTACCACCCCGACTTAATCGTTAAGGATTTTAGCGCTGCTGTAGATTTAGTCCTAGAACCTAAACGCCTTGTTTAGAAAGACTCTGTAGGCTACAACAGCTTGAATCATATAATCATATCATGTCTGGTTAAAGACTTATCATTAAGACCCCTTCTCGCAATTTTGGGAGGAAGGGGAGCCGATTTTAAAGTCCCTCTCCAAGGTTGGGAGAGGGATTTTGATTCATGCAAGAAGTCTAATGATTATACTTTTATTGTCTTTTAATATACTGTCATATCTAGTAAGGGCACACAGACATGCACCCTTACCACGTGTTACATCCAAATAAACAACACACATCAATCGCGTTTCTTTTTAGAAGCTTCCTTACGTGTATAGATTTACCGTAGAAAACTACTAACCAACCACAACAAGATAAACGTCACTACAGTAGAAAACTGATTCGTTTCCAGACTGATAAATGATATTTGTGGTAAGAGCCAGCTAGCAACTAGTCCCCCAACGATTAGGCCAATTATTAAACTGACCAGGGTGAACAAAACTGCTCGGCCAAATTTGCCTTCCTTGCGATTAAGAAAGTAAATACTAGTGCCTACGCCAACCACCAATGCTAACTGCAAAACCTGATCGCCTCCCTCTGGATAGAACAGGCTAATAGAACTCAAACCGAGAAACCAAGCTCCTGGTAAGAGTATATCCGCAGGCGTTGGCTGATCTAGCATCCGTTGCAGCCATGCAGGTGACTGCTCACGAGGGGTTGGACTTTCTTTAGGAGGCGATTGCACTCGCAACTCTGGAAACCGTATCCGCTCAGGGACTTTGATTTTACCTTCCTGGCGCATCCGTAAGCGATCCATTAAAATCGCATCGTAAGCCGCCTCAATCACTTCTAAATGCTTGGCATCGCCATTATGTTGCTCGAATAGGCGATTACGAGCATCCTGAATTTCATCGAAGCTAGCCTCTTCTGATACCCCAAGTTTTTCGTAGGGATTTTGATCGCTCATGGGAGTTTGTTACTTCAGCCTCAATCAGCGGCAGTCTTTTATCGAATAAAAAACAGCTTTAGGTTTTATTTTGATCGAAACTAAAGTCTCGACCTATTTATATGCCCTACCAGGATAGTAGCACGGGTTAGTTTGATCGACTTTGTAATTTCAACTATAGTCACTTTAACATATCGCTATAACTCCGTGTATACCCTCATGTCGTTGTCTAATTCTGGCTCTAATCTAGAATTTGAACGGAGAGTACCTAAAAGTCATGGTTTTTATGAAAAAATCAACTTTAATGTTTCAAATCTGGCAACTTACTGTGCCCTAAAAGAGTTTTTTTTAATTATACTGAATAATCGCTTGTGGTATATATCCACATATCGATTTAAAATTGAAACGTTTTAAGTTACCACCTAACTGGGATTGAGAAGGTGTCTTGCTATCAAGAACGGTTGCAGTTAAAGTCAGAGCGCTTATATACTGTTGGCTAACAGAAGTTTCGCCTTCTAATTGCCCACAATCCTGATTAGAGTATTTATTTTTGAGCGATCGGGATTCTTATACCGTAGCCATGTAGATCCTTAGTTAGTCTAAAGTGGCAACTGCGTTTTTACGCAACTCTCTTGTTAATCTTACGAATTTTTGTGCAAAGTAATGGTCATGGCTCCTGCCAAGATTCTTGTTGTTGACGACGACCCTGCGGTTCGGAATTTAATCCAACGCTTTTTGATTAAACAGAACTATCAGGTGGAGGCTGCCGAAGATGGAAAGACAGCCTTAACTCTATTTGAGCAATTTAACCCTGATTTGGTGATTCTAGATGTGAATTTACCAGATGTCACAGGGTTTAACCTCTGCCAAGAGATGCAAAGTCGTAATGGTGTTTTTGTTTTGATGTTGACTAGCCGTGCTGACGAAGCTGATAAAATTCGCGGTTTTGCTAAAGGTGCTGACGACTATCTCACCAAGCCTTTTGGGCTAGGAGAGCTAGAAGTCAGAGTCGGAGCTATTTTGAGGCGTCAGCGAGTGATAACTACCGCCGAGCAGAAACGCTTGGTATTTGAAAAACTTATGATTGATCCAGTGCGACGGGAGGTAGCACTTAATAACCAACCAGTACCCTTAACTGCTCTGGAATTTGACTTGTTGCATTTTTTAGCTAGTCATCCAGGTCGAGTTTGGCGGCGGGCAGAACTAATCCAAGAGGTGTGGGATTATGAATATGTCGGCGACCAGCGGGTTGTAGATGTTCATATCGGCCAAATTCGCAAGAAGATTGAAATTGATGCTAGTCAGCCAGCATTAATTCAAACTGTACGTGGCGTAGGATATAAGTTTGAATCTGCTGCTCACCCCCAGCAGTTGGAAGGCAAGTCCTGAGTTTATAGTCTAGAGTTTTTTAACTCTTGACTGTTAACTCTTGGGGTAGTGGTTGGTGAATTTTCTTAGCTTTAGTAACAGACAAATTTAGACAATCAAAATAGGTAGATATTCCTCAAATACAGACCAAACAGTTATTTGAGATATTTGAGATATTTATCTATTTAAGATAGTGGACAGGGGAGAAAGTCCACTGGAAAATATTTCTTGGTAGTTACCGTTTTGGTAGATATAACGATGCTTAAATTGGAGTGCATCAGGTACATAGCTGTGCCTTGGTAGTCAACTTCAGCTAAAGTCCCGTTAAAACCCAGTTTCTAGCCTCTGTCTGGAAATGCTGCTCATTAAACCTGCCTTGAAATAGGTATTCCCAGTCGGAGACTGAAAACAAAAGTAAATTCCGCCCTATTACCAACTACTTTTGGCAATCAGAGAAACTATTAGAACTTTTTTAAGGATCGGAATCTACCGATCTTTTTTATTGTAATATTGCCGATCGCTATGAGCTTAAAATCCCGTTAATGGGGCACGGTATGCCGTGCCCCATTAATCGGGGAATAACGCCCTTCATACCAGTACCTATGGGGTGTCTAGTAAATTAGCTGTTGCTGGTGAGTCGGTACAGGGCATTTCTACTGTGGAGTGGTGAAACAAAGTTTCCAGAT
>CAXUOL010000530.1:0-5193 GCA_964252435.1 uncultured Nostoc sp. | reverse complement strand
ATAGCATTCTTTAACCAGGGGAAATCATTTACCGCTTAAACTACTGGAGGCCAAAATAATGGCAAAAGAACGCCCGCCACTAGAGGAGATGACCTTACGCCAACTACGCAAAGTTGCTAGCGAATATAGCATCTCTCGCTATAGCAGAATGCGTAAATCGCAACTGCTGACATCAATACAAGAAGTCCAGCGTAGCAAAAACTTACTCAGTCCATCTCGTTCATTGGAGGCACAAGAAACCGTGGAAGCTGCAAAGTTTGAATTAGGTCAAGAAGATCGTACTGGCGGATCTTTAGCTGATATTGATGAAGGACTGGCAGATTTGCCCTCTGGTTATGGTGAAAGCCGGATTGTACTTTTACCGCGCGATCCTCAATGGGCTTACACTTACTGGGATATTCCCAATGAACACAAAGAGGAACTGCGTCGGCAAGGCGGACAACAACTGGCACTACGGATTTATGATGTTACCGACATCAATATCGAATACCAAAGCCCCCATAGCATTCAAGAATATCCTGCTGATGAACTAGCTAGAGAATGGTATCTACCAGTTCCAGTTAGCGATCGCGATTATGTAATCGATATCGGCTATCGTGCTGCTGATGGTCGCTGGTTAGTACTAGCTCGTTCTAGTAGAGTACACATTCCTCCCGTCTATCCTTCTGACTGGATTGAGGATGTCTTCATCACTGTAAATTTTGAAGAAGATTTACGTAGCAAAACTCAGTACGAACTAGTTCCCCCTGCCAAGAAGATTGCAGCTACTGCCAATGGTAATGTTGGTAATGCTGTAAATGGCAACCCCATCTACGACGAAATATTTGGTTTAGCAGAATCTGCCGAAGCACAACGGGTTGCTGGTTCTATCTTTGGCTCCCAACAAGGTGCAGCGCGTCCTGAACAAGCCATTAGCTCCTACATTTTCCCATCAGGTGTGGGTCTGTGGGCAACTCCTACCGTGTCTGGCTTAACCGCTTCCGGTGCAGGAATGTCAGGTGTTGGCTTCTCGGCTTCTGCCGTACCAGTGCGTCCGCGCAAGTTCTGGTTAATTGCCGATGCTGAGTTGATAGTCTACGGTGCAACCGAACCCGATGCTACTGTAACCATTGGTGGCCGTCCAATTAAGCTGAATCCAGATGGAACATTCCGCTTCCAGATGTCCTTCCAGGATGGTTTAATTGACTACCCAATTTTGGCTGTAGCTGCTGATGGTGAGCAAACTCGGTCAATTCAGATGAAATTTAATCGTGAGACACCATCTCGGAATACTAACACCAAAGAAGAAGCTGTCTTAGAATGGTTTTCTTAAGTTTTGGTTCTGAGATTGACTCCAGACTGAAATTTTAAAGCAAGAATTCAGAATCCAGAATCCAGAATCCAGAATTAAGAAGACTTTGAGACTCAAGCTTAATAATTTGAATAAAATTAAGAAGCTATAGCACCCTTGATTTTCTAATCATTCTGGATTCTGACTCCTGACTTCTGAATGCTTACATTTTAAATTATTCCCCGCTATAGTAATTCTGTAGCGGTTTTTTTATATTATTATGTCTACAAAAAAATTATTTTTGTTATTTATCTTGATAATCAGTGCAAGCTTATTATCAGGTTGCCAAAAGATTGAAGCAAATTTAGTCCCAAAAGCGTCTAAAAGTTGCCCTGGCAAAGATGCCAAGTTCAGTATTGATTTTTTTAAAACCAATAATCAAGGAGAAAAAAATCCCAAAGGTATTAACAATGTGATTATTTTTAATCCCAAATCAGCAGAATTAGATTTTAAAGTTAATGTTGGTCTATCTCATAAACTTTACGCCAAAGATAGTAGAGGTAAACTACGTAAAGAATATGTAGCAAAACAGTTTCATGAACTCATCGCTGATGAAAATGCTAAGTTAAACGGACAGCTACCTATTGCCGCAATTAATGCCGACTATATAGATACTGATGATAAACCACAAGGCTTAAATATTTCTCGTGGCGTAGAGTATTCAGGAGCATTTAAAAATAAACGTTCTTCCTTTGGGATATCAGGAGGTACACCCCAGCAGCGACAGGCTACTATTCAAGCTGGTAGAAGAACAAACGATATTCTTAATTACAATTTAGTAGGCGGTAATGGCAGATTTTATCGTCAGGGTAAGTTTAAAGATATTTGTCAAGACTTGGGAGAATTTGCTTGTAAAAATGCAACTAATCGCTCTCTAGCAGCTATCACTAATCAAGGCTATGTAATCTTATTAGTTAATGACTTGAAAGCTAATTCCGAGATTGAATCATCTCAACTTAATCGAGAGTTACTGCCAGATATGTTTGATAATGTCTTGAAAGGTATTGCTAGCAATAACTGTTTAGGTAAGATTCAAGAAGGGATTTTATTTGATGGAGGTATGTCTCCAGGATTGTATTACAACCAGAAAACTTATGTAGAAAACCTTGGGCCAATTGGTTCAGTTTTTTTGATTTACAAAAAATAAAATAACGTGAATTCGACGAGTGCTATTTTGACCTCTCAAGAGCAGCCCCTCTCCTACGTTCGCGCAGCGTCTCGAACGCGAGTGCGTCTCTGAAAGAGAAGAGAGGAGAGGGGAGCAAAAACTTTTCTTTTCTCGTTACTCCTCCCTCTCCTTACCCAGACGCACTCGCGTTCGCCTTTTAGGAGAGAGAGGCTGGGAGGGAGAGGCCTGTCGAACTCACGTCTCTTTAATTACGAATTACGAATTACGAATTAGTAATTATTTGGTCAATGCTTATTTACAACTTTGTGATTCATCTTGATTTTTAGTTTTTTGATGAGAAAAGCGAATTCCTACAAAGATATCGTAAATAAACCCTAAAAAGTCTTTCTTTTGTAGTAACCCTGAAGTTTGATAACAGCCTTTTTCATCTAACAAAGGCTTCATCAGATAGTATGTAGACTGATATTTGTACCAGGGAATACAAGTCCATAAATGATGAATTAAATGGTAGTTCTGACCTAAAATCAGGATGTTAAGAATTGGGCTAGGGTATACACGAGCATTTTTCCAGCGATCGCGTTCCACAAAGGGACGATGGGGCAAATAATCAAAAAATAAGCCCAGTATTAATCCCACTATACCAGAAGGTACAACCCAAAAATTGAGAACGTACATTAAAAAATGATATTGAACTGAGATATAAACAATGGCAACAACAATTAAACGGCTAATGAACCATTCTAATAGCTCATATTTGCGCCACAGTCGCCGTCGAAAGAAAAACACCTCGTGGGACAAGAATCGAAATGCAATCATCCACAGCGGGCCACCTGTAGAAACAAAATGATCTGGGTCATCTTTGGGATGGTTGACATGAGCATGATGCTGCAAATGTACTCGTGTAAACACTGGGAAAACGAACCCTAGCATCAGGGCACTACCATGCCCTAATATGGCATTAATGACTCGATTGCGGTGGGCAGATTGGTGACAAGCATCATGAATTACCGTTCCAGCACAATGCAAGGCAATAGTGTTAGAAATAAAACACAGCCAGTCTGGCCATTGCCAAAGCCAGTAACCACAATTAGATGACACCAGTACTGTCACAGATGCAAAAAACAGCAGTAGTGTAGGATTGAAATCACCAGGAGGCGCTAATAATTCCTTCGGTGGAGCTTTCAGTAGTTTTTGTGCTTCTGAAGTTACCGTTCTTACTTCTGTATCTACTACGTCTTTAAAGATGACTTCCAAGTTGTTGCCATTTAGCTTTTTATAGTCATCAACGGCTGGGTCGATGATGATTAGGCTTTTGTCCGGGATGTCAAAAAAATTAGGATCTAAAGAGGTCATAATTTTCCTGGTTTTGATTCGTTGATAAAATGGGTTTGAAATCCCAAACTCAACCAGCACAGAATAGATTTCTTGCCCCGATTAGAGAGATGAAAAGATTGAAAAATTAGCCAATACTCTTCTCTATTCAAATTAGGTATGGACTGTAAGAGGTAGGGAATAGAAAAATTTTGAATTCCTTGCTACACTACATACATAAACAAAATATTTGATTTTTCATTTCGAGAGTGAGTCCTGTTACTCATAATGCCAGCGACAACGGCATACATAGATTTGGGTTTGATATCGACATTTATCGATTTGCCCAGGCAATGTTTTTTCCGATGTGCTGAAATGACACTTTGTTATTGCTTTTGTAAAAAACAATTTTCAACAATATAAAGAATACAGTTATTTGAACGCTCAACGCAAGAGTTCTGTCGGAATTTGACGTATAATAAAAATATTTTCGACACAGATATCATACTTTTAACAAAAATGCATATTTTATTTGCTTAAATAAAATATTCATCTTTTTCCTCACCGCTCAATAAGTATATATACTTGCGATCGCCTACTCCCCTTTCGATTCCGTGCAGTTGCTGTCTTCTTCTTTTAACCAAAACTCCAGCGCGGGAGTGTCGCGGTAGCCAGAATAGAGAAAACTTAGCGCGAACCATAACACTGATTTGTGGAGCATACCACTTCCTAATCTGATTCTGAGTTCGACACTAGCTAAAATATCAAATTTTTATACTTAATAATAAAAATTTTGCTATGCGTCAATTATTACTAGTTTTGTCCAGTATACTAACTCTTAGCAGTTTAAATAGCTCTGCCATAACAATAGCAGGCACAACGCCTGATTTATCTGAGATGCGCTTAGTTCAAAAGCTCAACTGCAATAATCCTCAAACTCAAGCAGCAATTAATGAATGTACGAAGTTGTCTTATCAGAATGCAGATAAAAAACTGAATCAAGTTTATCAACAATTGGTATCCACATTAGAAAGGTCTAGAAAACAGAAATTGATTGCTGCACAACTAGCATGGCTCAAGTTTCGAGATACCAATTGTGAGTTTGAGAGAAGCAAATATGAGGGCGGAAGTATTGCCTCTAGCATTTATTCTGGTTGTTTGGAAGATACCACAAAACTGCGTACCCAACAATTACAAGAATATCTGAAAACTGACCCTTAAGCTGAAGCTGAAAGGCACTCTAGAAGAAGCTTTTAGAGATTAGACTTGTTGCATGAATCAAAAGCCCTCTCCCAGGCTTGGAATACGGTGTACACACAAGTCCTTCTGACCCTCTCTAACTCCCCCGATGCCTTGGGGGAGAACCAGATTTTTCCCTCCTTTGCAAGGCTACCGTGTATACACAAGTCTGAAATAGCTGATT
>CAXUOL010000529.1:0-5200 GCA_964252435.1 uncultured Nostoc sp. | reverse complement strand
GCAGAGGAGCAGGGGAGCAGAGGAGCAGGGGAGCAGAGGAGCAGGGGAGCAGAGGGAGTATTTAATACTCAGAACTCAGCACTCAGAACTCAGCACGGGCTAAACGCCCCGCTTCCGCTAACAGCACTCAGCACTCAGCACTCAGCGCTAGCGATATATGCTCACAATCTCAGCCGTGTTTTTGGCAAGTTCCAAGCCGTTAAAGATGTCAATATCGAAGTCCGCTATGGGGAAATTTTTGGGTTGTTAGGTGCTAATGGTGCTGGAAAAACCACCACAATTAAAATGCTGTGTGGATTACTAGAAGCAAGTGGCGGTGAAATTTCCTTGGGTGGTGAAACAGGAAATTTGCGTAGTGCAGACTTACGGCGACGGATTGGTTACATGAGTCAAAAATTCACCCTTTACGACGATTTAACTATTCTGCAAAATCTCGAATTTTATAGCGGAGTTTACGGCGTACCTCGCAAACTTCGACGGGAAAAAATTGATTGGGTAATTGCTACCTGCGGCTTAGAAGGGCAAGCAAATATGATTACAGGGCAACTACCAGGTGGTTGGAAACAGCGAGTTGCTTTCGGTGCTTGCGTGATGCACGAACCAGATATTTTATTTTTAGACGAACCAACATCAGGAGTAGATCCGTTGGCGCGTCGCCAATTTTGGAAGCTGATTAATGACTTCGCCCGCAACGGTACAGCCATTTTAGTGACAACGCACTATCTAGAAGAAGCTGAACAGTGCAACCGCATGAGTTTTATGGTTGCAGGAGAAACCGTCGCCGAAGGTTCACCTAGTTCTGTCAAAGCCTCGCAACCGGGACAACTAATAGAAATTATTGTTAATCAAAACCAAGTAGCTTCTAAAATCCTAAAACAACACTTTGAGTCTTGGCGCATCTCCATTTTTGCCGATAGTTTACACGTTGTTCTCGACAATCCTGCTCAGGAAATAAATCAACTAACTCAACTTTTAAAAGCTCATCAAATTACCATCAATTCTTTACGTCCGATTCCTTTTTCTTTAGAAGATGCCTTTATTGGTATAGTACAGCGATCGCAAGAATAGAAAAGGAGTATGCAGCAAATTATCCTCCAAAAACCTCCGCGTTACTCTGCGCTAACCTCCGCGTTACTTTGCGTTTAAAAAAACTCTGATTTTAGCCAAAGCCGTACTTAATATATATGAAACGAATTCTTACTCAATGTGTAAAAGAAATAGCTCAATTTCGCCGCGATCGCCTAACCTTAGCACTAGCATTTTTATTGCCATTCATTACCTTAGTTATTTTTGGCTTTGCCATTAGATTAGAGAGTAAAGATATTCCTTTAATTGTGCAAGACTTTAACCGCACAAACCTAAGTAACAGCTATATTGAAAGACTGTATGCCACCAATCAATTTGTACCTAAACAATGGTCTGGTGGCAATCCCACTCGCGATGCTATAGATAAAGGAATTGCTAAAGCCGCAGTAATTATTCCGCCGGAATTTAGCCGTGATATTCAAGCAGGTAGAAGTACAAATGTGCAAGTATTAATCGATGCCACTGATGTTAATAATGCCCGTGTAATTAGAAATAGTATTCAAAGAGTGACAAACTTTTTTATGCAAGAGCATGGACTGCTACCTGCTACTAATAGTATTACAGCACGAATGCGTCTATGGTTTAATCCTGGTCGATTAGAATCGCTGTATATTGTGCCAGGAACTTACGGAGTTGTACTGTGGATTTTTCCTTCATTGCTGTCTGCGATCGCAATGGTACGGGAAAAAGAAAAAGGGACAATTTTACAAGTCTACGCTTCTAGTATTAGTGCCACTGAACTATTACTTGGTAAAGGATTAGCATACCTATTAATTGCCATCGCTGAGGCATTAGTAGTCATGGTATTAGGCTCAATTATTTTCCAAGTTAGCATAGTTGGCAACCCCATAATATTAGTAATTGGCACTTTACTATTTCTGACAGATAGCGTTTTTTTCGGATTACTTTTAGGAGTCCGCAGTAGTAACCAAAATGCTGCTGTACAAGGCGTTTCTCTCGTAGGCTTTATCACATCCTTATTACTTTCAGGTTTTATTTATCCCCTCAATAATATTCCTTTCCCCTTGTCATTACTACCTAACATAATTCCGGCGCGTTATTACATCGATATCACTCGTGATGCCTTCGTGCGTGGTACAGGATTTGCCGGAGTTTGGTTTGATTTACTCATGCTTGCAGCTTTAGGATTAGTATTTTTCAACGTATCACGCCGAGTTTTAAGCCGAATGCAATTACCAAATTAATCTCTCTGTATTTTCTCTGGTTTGATAAAAAGGAATTTTATGAAACTTATTCAGCGATTATTTGATAGTCCGTTTTGGGCGTTAATGCGGAAAGAAATTAATCAAATTCTCCGCAATAAGCAATTAATTGTTCTCTTAGTTGTCCCGCCAACAGTCCAATTATTGCTGTATGGCTTCATCCTCAATCCCGACGTTCATAACTTACGATTAGGAGTCATTGACTATGCCAACGTCAGCGCTAGTCGGGAGTTAGTTTCAGCTATGACATCAAATCGAATTTTCACCTTAGAATCTGTACCCAGTAGTGAAAAAGCATTGAGTCGTCAAGTAGAAGAAGGAAACCTAGATGTCGGGGTAATAATTCCTCCCGATTTTCCGCGTCAACTGGCACAAAAATCAGCAGAAATTCAAGTATTTATTGATGCAGTAAATGCAAATACAGCCGGGATTGCCGGAAATTATATGAATCAAATTATCCAGCAATATAATTTACAATTAACCCAAGGTCAAGCAAGTCCCCCAGTTTCCCCTGAGGTCGTATTTCTTTACAATCCCGGACTGACAAGTAGTTGGTTTTTTGTCTCAGGAGTTATGGGTTTAGTTTTAACATTAATTGGTACATTAGTATCAGCAATTACAGTTGTTCGGGAAAAAGATACCGGAACTTTAGAACAATTATTAATGACTCCGGCTGCTAACTGGCAAATATTACTATCAAAAATCGTCCCTTTAGCATTTTTATTAATGGGAGATGTTTTATTAGCTATTACTTTAGCAACATTAATATTTCATGTACCATTTCGAGGTAATTTTCTGTTATTTTTGGCTCTATCAAGTATGTATGTATTTGTCGGGATTAGCTTGGGTATTATGTTAGCTACTGTGAATAGTTCGCAAGAACAGGTAGTTTTGACAGCTTTCTTTATTAATTTACCAATGATACAAACTTCTGGAGCGATCGCACCCATTGAAGCCATGCCACCTTTGTTTCAAATCTTATCCCTACTCAATCCCCTGCGCCATTACATTGCGATCGTTCGAGGTATTTTGCTCAAAGGTGTTGGCTTAGATGTACTGTGGATGAATGTTTTGGCTTTAGTCGCCTTTGCTGTTGTGTTATTGACTATTAGTATTAGTAAGTTTCGCAGTCAGTTAAGCTAAAACACATATCCTTAGATTGGAACTTTGTGAGGTACAGATAATCGTAGGGGTACAACATGTTCATTGGTGTCAACTTAAGGTTAAAGCCAGTCTAGAAAAAGCTTTTATCTCGTTCCCAGTATCCGACTGAGAATGCCCTTCATTGAGGCTCCGCCTCCCGAACTCGCGGCAGCCGCCAGGAGTAGCATTTCCAGCCAGAGGCTGAAAACGAGATTTTAAAAGGGTTTTGGCTTAAATTTACACCAATGCAACATGTTCTGTCTCTACCCCTGTACTTAGTCCTACGGTGTATACACAAGTCTCAAATAGCTTACTCACCTGGTTTTTCGCGTCAGTTTTACCCCACCCTAACCCTCCCCGTATGTATTGGGGAGGGAACAAGATTTCTTATTTCCCCCCAATACATCGGGGGGATTAAGGGGGGTAGTTCAACTTGTGTATACACCGTAGGTACTTAGGCTGGAGAGTTTCGCCGTCTCCAAGACACTACGCGATGGTGCAAAGCACCCACCAAAGGCGATGTCTACGCAAAACTACATAATTCGGTAAAATTAGGTAAAGTAATTTTTGCGCTTGTTAAACAAAGGCATCAGCAAACCCATGCAACTGAAACTCAGTGCATCTCGACTTCCCTTCGCCCCCCTCTTGTTAATCGCCCCCTTTTTCCTATGGGGGACGGCAATGGTAGCCATGAAAGGAGTGATACCCCATACCACACCGCTATTCATGGCAGGTGTGCGTCTGATACCAGCAGGGATATTAATTCTGATTACAGCAGCATTCATAGGTAAACCCCAGCCGAAGGGTTGGGCTGCATGGCTGTGGATTGCCTTATTTGCCCTAGTAGATGGGACGCTGTTTCAAGGCTTTTTGGCAGAGGGATTAGTCAGAACTAGTGCAGGTTTGGGGTCTGTAATGATTGACTCGCAACCCTTGGCTGTTGCCTTACTGTCGTTGTGGCTATTCCAAGAACACATCGGTTTTTGGGGATGGCTGGGGCTAGGCTTGGGAATCACAGGCATTAGTTTAATTGGCTTACCCGATGAGTGGATTTTACATTTTTTCGACTCAGGTGCAAATATGACAATCGGCAACTGGCAAGATTTGTTTGCTAGTGGCGAGTGGTTAATGCTGTTAGCAGCACTATCAATGGCAGTAGGAACAGTATTGATTCGGTTTGTGTGCCGACATGCTGACCCTGTAAGCGCTACAGGATGGCACATGATTTTGGGCGGATTGCCACTATGGGGAATTTCATCAGTTGTTGAATCCCAGCAGTGGGAAAATCTGGGAGGATCTGATTTCATGGCTTTGGGTTATGCTACCGTATTTGGCAGTGCGATCGCTTATGGGTTATTCTTCTACTTTGCCTCTAGTGGCAGTCTCACAAGTCTTAGTTCTCTCACCTTCCTGACACCCGTCTTTGCGCTACTATTCGGCAATCTTTTCCTCTCAGAAGTCCTCAGTCCGTTGCAGTGGGTAGGAGTATTTCTCACTTTAATCAGCATCTATCTCATTAACCAACGTGATACTTTAGCAGGACAAAAGGACACAGTTACTGTCGGCGAGATAGCTAATATACAGCAACCAGTTTTAGAAACATCTGCTAAAAAATTGAACCCCATAAGCCTAGCAGTTAGAGAATCTGAACCAGAAATATTACCCTAACTTGTTAAAATAATTAGTAATACTCGCCAAAGGCGAGAGGCAAGCTACGTAATTAGTAATTCAGTGGGGAGATGAGGGAG
>CAXUOL010000528.1:0-5206 GCA_964252435.1 uncultured Nostoc sp. | reverse complement strand
CCCCTCTGCCCCTCTGCTCCTCTGCTCCTCTGCCTCTTGTGCCCAATGCCCAATGCCCAATGCCCAATGCCCAATACCCCTTTCCTTTGAAACTTAATTTTTCTTTATAACCAGGGAAAGAGGTACAGAAAGCTACTGGTGTGGAAACCTAGATATTAGAAGTGAAAGTAATTTCTCACTTTTCCAAAGTACCCAAGATTCCATGCAAAGTAATTTAGTTATATTTCCTAAGACTGAGGCTGCGAAAAATAGCACGCAAACTAAAGAAAGAACAATTACCAAGTACGACCGTGCTGAGGAGCAATTTATAGAACTGCTGGCAATGGAGGATTTGGACAGTAAGCTGGATGCAAAACCTTCAATAGCCAGTGAGTTTGACCAGGCGCTCTCTATGGCAATTGGCGCTGCTTATGGAAATGATCGCTCCGATGAACAGGCTCACCGTTTTCTCCAACGGATACTTTATCGAATTAATCGGCTAAAGCTATTTTGGTACGACGATTTGCAGCATTATACCAATGAGCGATCGCTGTATTTGTACTCTTGTCTTGACCAAATTGAAGCTGCTTGGCAACAGTGGGAACTAGCACAAATTGATGTGGCTGCATTGCAACAATTGGATGTAAAACAAGCTTTAATTGAGCGTGCATCTGCCGATTTAAATCCACCTTTGTCAGAGAATAGCCGCTACATTCGTGAGGAAATGACTGAAGCTGGTTATCGTCACTTGCTAGCGATCGGCTCCTTTGATGGTTTGGTTGAAGGTAGTCGTCTTTGCTATGTATTAGGTGGTGCTGCTAATGAAATCCAGTGTACGCTGGTGCGAGTACTACTAGAAGAGTACGGCAATGGTCGTTTAGCCCGCAAGCACTCGACATTTTTTGCTCAAATGCTGGCTGAGTTTGGAATGAACACTGAACCGGAAGGATACTTCGATTTAGTGCCTTGGGAAGTCCTAGCTTGTGGTAATCATAACTTTCTGACTACCGATCGCAAACGCTATTTCTTACGTTACAGTGGCGCGTTGACCTATTTTGAGGTGGCTGGTCCTGCGGCTTACAAAAACTATCTGGCGGCAGCGCAACGCTTGGAACTATCAGAGGCGGCGATGGGTTATTGGGAACTACACATCAGGGAAGATGAACGCCACGGTCGTTGGATGTTAGATGATGTAGCTTTGTCTTTGGCAGAACTATATCCCAATAATGCGTGGGAACTGCTACTTGGCTATGACCAAGAGAAACGAATGGGCGATCGCGCTGCTGGTGCTGTTGTGCGATCAATACGCGAAGCAGAATAAGCCGCTTTATTCACTTTGCTCAATCCAAAAAATTATAAATAGCAGGTTATTCTTAGCTTTTTAATTTGACATTTTTAAGTCATTTTATTGCTAATTTACCTGCAAATACATTTTTTAGCAACCCTTTGCTAAAGAAACAATTTTTATTGCCTGAATAAAAGGTAATAAATAACCTCCTATTACATTGATTATACCTTACACTTTGAATTGCAGTCAAATGAAAGATATCTTTTTTTGTCCTGAAGAATCTAATTTCTACTCAAATTGTTTAGAAAGTTTTGTGATCAGAAATTGCCAAAATTCTGAATCTATTGTGGAGTTTGGTTCAGGAGATGGCAGCCCTGTAATTAATTCCTTATTGAGAAACAAGTTTGATGGAGTCATCCAGGGATTTGAATTAAACACTTCTGCATGGAAAGTCGCAAATTCAACTATCGATGAATACAATCTCACTAATAAATACATCATTCACAACTCATCTTTGTTTAATTCTTCTCAACCCGATGCTGAGTATCTTGTAGCTAATCCACCCTATCTCCCCGCACCAGATAACGATATTTATATGCCACTCTTATTTGGGGGTGTAGATGGAGCCACCGTTACCAACGAGCTTTTATCGTTAGATTATGAAAATGTATTGGTTTTAATATCTAGCTTTTCCAATCCAATCAATACGTTGAAGATAGCAAAACAAAATGGTTATTATGTTCAAAACTTCATGGTATTACCTTTGCAGTTCGGCTACTATAGCTCTGACCCCAAGGTAAAAAAGCACATCGAAAAACTCCAAAAAAATCAGATGGCATTTTATTCTGGCAATTATTATTTTTTAGCTGGAGTTTTATTTAAAAAATGCCAGAAGTCTGTAATTGATTTATCTAATCAATTAGCTCAGGTGATGACTAGTTTGTGAAAATCGAGAACAACTTAGCAGTAATGTCATCCCTTGCCTAAAGTACAATGTGTCTCGAAGCGCTGCCTAGAGACATATCTCAAAGATTTTCAACAAGCATTTTTATAAATGCATATTTCCAAGTAATTATTAGACCTCTTGCAAAAGTCCCTAACACCCCACCCCTAACCCCTACCCGATGCCTTGGGGAGGAACGTTTGCTTTACTCAAATGCGGGGTGAGTTTCTTTATTTTTGATTTATGCAAGAGGTTTATTCTGTCTGCCTGAAGTGATTGCGTCAACTTCTTTGTTCTATAGCTGCACTGCTAGAGTGAGGTTTACGCTTGAACGTTGCTAATAAAATTACACCAGCACCGAACGACAAAATAGGAAAGCCTGAAGTTGATTCAGCTACAGAGACAGATGAGATTGGCGTCAAGAGGAAGGCGTGTAATTCACCATTAATTGCACCACGACCGACAATTTGTCCATTGTTATTAATGGCAGATGCTGCTGTCAAAGTAAAGCCAGCCTCTGAACCAGGAGCAATTAGGTTATTTAAGTCGTACAGAGTGTTATCACTATAAAGAAAAGCCCGTAAACCATTGCTATCTGCGGCAAAAAAGTTATTGTTAGTGCCAGAAAACCCGACTACTTGACCCAAATTATTAATCCCCAAAGCAGTACTAAACAAATCTGTAGGACGTAACCTACCGAGGTCTTGGAGTCCCGTGCTGGAACTGTACAGAAAAGCACGACTATCACTTACGCCAGTGAATCCCGAACTACCAACTACTTGTCCTGAGTCATTAATATCATTTGCTTGACTGTACCTATCACCAGGGAGGGTACCGAGATTAGTGATTACACCGTTGTCGGATAAAAAAGCTCGACCGGAAGAACCGAAAATGCCAACTACCTGACTTAGATTATTTATGCCATAGGCAACATAATTTTCTTTTAAATTATTGTTAATAATAGTCGTCTTACCATTGCTGTATAGGAAAGCGGCCCCGTAGGGAAAAGCAAGTTTTGGGAATATACCGCCACCACTTGTACCGCCAACCACCTCACCTGAGTCATTGATAGCATAAGGAATGCCTTTAAGACCGATATTTTGCGTTGTTCCACCACTGTAAATAAAGGCGTTATTATCACTGTCAGTTTTACCGATGGAATTACCAACTACTTGCCCCAAGTTATTGATACCACTCACTCCAAGTTGACTATCACCAGGCAAGGGACTAATTTTTTGAAGCGAACCATTGCTGTAAAAAAAAGAACCGCTGAAAGTATTAATGGCGATCTCACCTGAGTTATTAATATCTGTAGCGTAACTGTAACCTTTTCCTGTAATATTGCCTAAGTCAGTAACTGAGTATAAAGATACCGCTAATGCCGACTTGGATGCAGTAAGACTGATTGCAGTAAAGGTTACTGCTGTTATACAGGATTTCCACTTAAATAAAACCATGTTACTTTGCCGTGATTTTTTATTACCCTACCAAATTACCATTGAACAGTAGGGTGACAAGCTGCCGTATCTGGATAGTCGCTAAATACGCCATCAATACCTAAGTTGAAAAATAGTTCATATTCACCTTGGGGATTTCCTTGAAAATCCAGTGGTAAAAAACAGTCTTCATTGCGGAAAGTCCAGACATGAACTAGCAAACCAGCCGCATGAGCATCGATGACTAAAGATGTAGGCGATGTCTGGCAACAAGCCGCTTTGCGTCTACACAATTTACCATTGTTGTCTCTAGGAACCAGTAAATTTTTATGAATCCCAATCGCCTGTGCATATTTAGCAATTTCTTTTAAACCTGATGCTGTGACTAAATCTGTATAGGTGCGTTCGCAGCCACCAACAACAAAATCATAAGGTTTACCACTGTTATTCAGCAATTGCACTAAAGGTAAATCAGTCTTTGTGGATAAATCTTGTAAATTACCTACTTCAAAAGACTGAATAAAAACAGGTGCGTTAGCTCCCTGATAACCGTTGGCTGTTAAAGTTGCAAGTAGGGGTGCTTCTAGGGCTAACCCAATAGATTGAAAGTAAGTTGGGTGCTTCGTTTCTGGATAAATGCCAATCGCCCGATTAATTTCGCCACTTTTAACCTTGACTAAATCGATGATTTCTTGGAGCGTGGGAATTTCTAAGAGTCCATCATAAGCGGTATTTTGCGATCGCAGTTGGGGAATTCGCTCTTTAGCTCGTAGTGTTTTCAGTTCTGTTAGGGTAAAATCTTCAGTAAACCAGCCAGTTTTCGATTCGCCATCAATTATTTTAGTGGTTTGAAGATGAGCAAATTCTGCATGGCTTGCAACATTGGTGGTTTCAGAAATCTCATTTTCGTGACGAGCAATTAAAATACCATCTTTGGTGGAAACTAAATCAGGTTCAATATAATCAGCCCCAAGTGCGATCGCTAATTCATAAGCAGCTAAAGTATGTTCTGGACGATAGCCGCTAGCACCTCGGTGTGCAATGATAATTGGAGATGTATCTTGCAAAGTTGTAGTCATTGCTTTACCCACCTACACAGAAGCAAGCTATCCGTAGTATGTCGTAAAGAAACAGTGCATTACTAGGGTTTGATGCTGTAGTCACTTACGTCAACTAATAGATATCCTTGATCAACCAGTTTGTCAACCGTATTGAGTTAACGATATTACGTTAATAAGTATCAAAGGTGGATAAATCTAGTTCCAATACATCGATTGAGAGCCAGAATAACTCAAAATTCAATACAATTTAGTTTTTTATCGAAATCAGAAAAAAGTAGTTTTAGTTTTGCGATCGCTACTCAACCTACAATTATTTTTCACTTAACTGTAACTAAACCAAGACAAGTAAAACTGTCTAAAGAGGGTTGTAATTTTTCATTGGTAAGATATTCAAGAGTCTTTACCTTGAATAATATAGTTATATTTATTCCCATTGAATTACTTTAGGACTTACGCAAAAACTCTCTCAAACTCTTATTCCTTCGTGTACTTTGCGTCC
>CAXUOL010000527.1:0-5208 GCA_964252435.1 uncultured Nostoc sp. | reverse complement strand
CTGCTCCCCTGCCCCCATTCCCATTTTCACAGATTAACCTCTTGCAACAGCCAAAAACCAGCAAAAGATTGTGCTTTGGGATCGGATTGTATACCGAGAAAATGTACTCCATTAGCTTTTTGCTTGGCTGCTTCAAAACCTTTAGCTTCTGTTAAAATTTGAGGTTTTTTGATATTTGCCACAATCCAGCTTTCAGTCACACCAGTTTCTAAAAGCAATCTCGCCTCTTCGCTGGTGTCTAATCTTAAGAAAGCCAACTCCAAACCAGACATCCAGCCAGCCAAGGGCAACGCTCTTGATGAGAAAATCAAAATACCAGGAATACGGGCTTCGGGTGAAACTTTCGCCAACTCTAAAGGGAAAGCTTCACCAAAGCCAATTTCCCACTCTGGCATATCAGCAAAATCCGCAGCATCTAAGGTAACAAATACCCACTGCTGTCCTTCCAAAGCATCTGGTAAACGTTGCGGCAAAGGTTTCTCCAAGCGGACTGAGGGATTTGTCCCCCCTTGATACCCTGCCTCTTGAGGATACACTTCTTCCATCCGCTGTTCTAACCATTGGTTGAGAACCAAAGTGCGGCGGCTAGGCTGGGCGGGAATGCCCAAATCTTGACAGGCTTTAGTAATCATATTGTTCATTTGACGGCGGAAAAAGCGGATTTTAATTGGTGCTTTTCCAGCTTGGTTAATAGCTTCCTGCAATGCTGTCCGCAACCAGCCCGAATTTACCTGGGTACTGGGACAATATTCAGCATAGCGAAACAAAGAGTCTGCTTTTGTGCCGATATCCAAAGGGCTTTCGCAGACTAAGACTTCCCAAACTTTTTTTTGATTAGCGTCCAAAATCGGACGGGAGTAAAAATCGATTTCCCAAATACTGCCCATATTTTGCGGTAAAAATCTGGCTGTTATGTTTTCCTGATATGTTGATCATACGAGTGTTGGGGCGCATTGGGCATTGAGAATGGGGCATTGGGCATTGGGATTTAAGATGAACGCAGTTTCGAGGTGGATGAACAGAGTTCTGAGGTAGATGAACGAGTCTTTAAACTTATACTTTAAGTTTTAACTCTTCCCATACCCTTTATCTATCATCGTTTGAGCAAAATATAGGAAGTTTTTGGAGTGGCGGTTTTGCGATGACTGGGGAATTTACCCTGCGATCGCTCTTGGAGTGGTTTATTGTCTCCATAACTATGAAAAATTTTCAACAATTGGTTAAACGTGAGTGGATTTTGGGCTTTTTAGGTATAGTGCTATTCCAAAATCATAAATAATTCGACTAAAAAACCTTTACAACTTATTACTCACGCACTCGCTAACGTAATTCGTCATTATAGAATTCAATTACGAATTACGTTAGCGTAGCGGTAGCGAGTCTGCAAGCGTCATTACGAATTACGAATTACAAAAGATCCTGGAGAGGTAGATGAATGCAACTAGAAGATTATTTTGAGTTTTTAGACCCAGATGACATCCGTATCAAAGGGCATCGCATTGGTATTGATAATGTAATTCAATATTACTTGCAAGGATATTCACCAGAGCAAATTCTAGACGAATTACCTTCCCTGAATTTGGAGAAAATTTACGCGACGCTTACCTACTATCTGCATAGTCGTGTTGAAATAGATGCTTATATGTTGCGGCTAGCAAAGTGGCGAGAACAGCGCTATCAAGAATCATTAGCTAATCCTTCACCTTTGATGCAACGTTTAAGAGTATTAAAGGCGCAACGTGAGCAGGAGTTGCTAAACTCTTGGTGAAGGTACGTTTTCTCATTGATGAAAATTTGTCGCCCAAGCTGAAGACATCTGTTTTGCGCCTCAATCCAGCAATAGATATTCTGCGCGTAGGCGATGCCGAAGCACCGCTATTAGGTACGCTTGACCCAGATATCCTCCGCTACCTGGAATTATCCCAACGAATGTTGGTTACAGACAACCGCAAAAGTATGCCCGAACATCTGGAAGAACACTGGGGAGATGGAGGACATATTTGGGGACTAGTTTGGTTGCGTTCCAGTGGGAACCTGAGTATTTGGGCAGAAACAATTTATTTGATTTGGGAAGCGACTGAGGCAGAAGAGTGGATTGATAGATTGGATTGGATTCCACTTTAAAAATTTGGCGTTGCTAAATTGAAAGTATCTTCTCATTTTTCACGGTTAATCCAAACGCCTCTGAGTCCAGCTGCTTTAGCTGCATGATAGTCTTCTACAATGCTATCGCCGATATGCCATGCCGCCTCTGGGGAACATTTATGTTTATCTAAAGCAATGGCAAAAATTTGCGGATCGGGTTTAGCTGCACGTACCTGGGTAGAAATGGTGACGGAGGTAAAAAACTCTCTCAATCCCAAACTTTGCAATACTGAGTAAATCCGAGAATCAAAATTAGACAGCACTCCCAAGCTAACTCCCAACCGCCGCCAGTTGATTAAAGCTGGTAAAACGTCGGGATAGACAAACCAGGGTTCGCCAGTACCAAAGTGAATGTAAAGTTCACTAAAAAAAGCCGAAAAGTCAGAAAATTCCTTGAGAACACCTGCCCCTTCAAAAGTGTTCAGAGCAATTATCCGCCACCAATCAAACTCGCGCTGGGGAATATCTTGCAATTCTGCATCTGGAAATATCGGCGGCGGCGCTGCTTTAAAGCTTTGGATGAAGGCTGTATTTAATGTTTCGGCTGAAACTGTAACGCCAAATTCCTGGGCTATCTGACTATAAACTTTGCCCACACTACCTTTGACATCGAAGAGTGTACCCACAGCATCTAAAAAAATAACTTTCGGTTGTTCCATCAAAGTTTGAAAATTTTGAATGTTGAATGTTAGATTTTGGCTTATTAAGAGCTTCTGTGGGTAGAGTCGGCAAAAATAAAACAAATCATCGTAAACATCTTGGTTTTTACCAATTCCCAATGCCCAATGCCCCATTCTCAATGCCCAATGCCCAACCTTGAAAGTTACCCTGAAAGTGTTTCTATGATCGGACGGACTAGCCAATTAAAACCAACTTTAAGCTGATGGTCTAAAGTTGGCAACCTATATAAATAAGCAACACGGCGGGCGATGTATGCCAAGGGGCCATCTAGTTTAATTCCCAAACCAGTGAGAGTGGCGTTGTCTACTCCTAGTGCCATCATTTCTCCTAACTGCTGGTAATGGAAGGGAAGAAGGGGGCGATTAGTCAGAGTTGCCCAGATATTCCAAGCAGTATAATCAGCTTGTTGAAAAGCTGCTTGTGCAGTAGCGGGGACTTGCTGTCCTTCAGCATCATGACAGTCTGCTAAATCTCCCAAGGCAAAGATTTCTGGACGATCGAGGACTTGCAGATTGGATGTAGTGGTGATTTGACCGCGCTGATTTTGCTTGAGAGGAAGAGATTTCACTACAGGCGCAACCCTAGTTCCCACAGTCCAAATTACCAAATCCACGGGAATCGTGTCTAACTGGTTTTTGTACTCTAAAGAAATGCTATTTTGCTCGATTGATTCTACTTTGGTTTCTAAGTCAAGAAATACACCACGGGTTTCTAAAGCTTTCTTTGCTGCTTCCCGATTAAACTCTGGGGAAGTTCGCAAAATTTGGTCGGCGATTTCAACAATCCGAAAGCGTCCTCTTTCGCCTAGTCTGTCGGCTAATTTACAAGCTAACTCTACACCACTGTAGCCAGCCCCAACGATCGCTACCCGAATTTTATCAGCATCTGATTCTTCTAAAAATCGCAGGCGTTCTTCTAAACGATAGGCATCAGAGATGGTGCGGAATGTGTAGGCGTAGGCTGCCGCACCAGGGACTAAATCTAGCGGTGTCTCACCTCCTAGCGCCAGCACTAATCGGTCGTAAGGGATTTCCGGGCCTTCTTGGATATTTACCTGTTGTTGGTCGATGTCAATTCCAGACACAACCCCTTGATAAAAACGCACCCCTGTCCCTTGTAAAAGTTCTTCAAAGGGTGGGGCAATTTCCCAAGTTTGTAGTTCGCCAGTGAGTAATTCGTAAAGTAAAGGAGAGAATAGGAAGCGATCGCTTTGATCTACCAGAACAATTTCCGGTTTTTGCGTAGATTCCCAAGGTAATTGGCTTAACCGCAAGGCTGTGTAGAGACCACCAAAGCCTCCGCCAAGGATACAAATTCTAGAAGTTTGTTCAGTCATCTATTCTATGCTATGCAACAATCAATATTAGTTGGGCTGTTACCTTCAGTCTAGTAAGTTAAAGCGGACTTTTCCAAACCGCCAAAAGTTTTTGAGAGATTAATCATCAATTAAATCTCCAGTTATATAACCATTGTCACGGTTATCTAACTGGAGATTCGCTATATTTAACAGTTAACGGCTAAAAGGAGTTAAAGAGATGGAAATTAAACCAACTGACCCATCGCTAGCACTCATGGAAATTCCCCCAGGCTATCTCAATATTATGGGTTACGTCGATCAGTCAGAAGTTAATGGTCCTGGTTGTCGTGCAGTCGTCTGGGTACAAGGTTGTCTGCGTGAATGTCCTGGCTGCTTTAACACTAACTCCTGGTCTTTTGAGGCTAACCAATTGATTGCTGTTGATACTCTTGCCGATAATATTCTCAATAATCCCCGCAACACGGGTGTAACATTCTCTGGTGGAGAACCGTTTTGGCAAGCAACTGCACTGGCATCTTTAGCCCGAAAGGTAAAAGCTGCTGGTTTAAATGTAATGTCTTTTTCTGGGTTCACTCTTAAGCAGCTACAGTCGCAATCCGCGCCGCCAGGTTCCCAAGCATTGTTAGAACAACTCGATATTCTGATTGACGGGCCTTTTGTACAATCTCTGGCAATTAATTCTCCCAATTCTCCAGTTTCTTCTAGTAATCAACGGGTTCGGGTGTTAAACCCGGCTTTCCAAGACCAAATTACTTGGGCTAGCGACCAGATAGAAATCCACATCCTCAAGGATGGTGGCCGCATTGTCACTGGCTATCAAGGTGGGCTGGAATTGACTTAGAAGTAATTTTTAAGTAGCAAATGAGTAGCAGCTAAAAATCGGGGCATTCGGCGTTAACCACTTCTGGAGAACAGTAGTGTTGCAAGACGGTCTGAACAGTGTCACCGATCTAGAGCGCAACTACCCTAACCCTCCCCGTATATATTGGGGAGGGAACTGGATTATCTAGTTTCCCCCCAATACATCGGGGAGCCACTGCGTTGGGCGGGTTCCCCGACTTGTT
>CAXUOL010000526.1:0-5228 GCA_964252435.1 uncultured Nostoc sp. | reverse complement strand
TAGGTTCTACTTTCGCTGTGCCCGTGGAAGTGATTCCAATGGCAATTACTCCTGTAACCAATGCCATCAAAAAACTCGGTGGCAAACCAGAACTCCGCATGGGTGTAAAAAAAGCTGGCCCAGTAATCACCGATCAAGGCAACTTTGTCTTAGATGTCAGATTTGACTCTATTGAAGATCCAGTCGGACTAGAAAAGACATTGAATAACATTCCCGGCGTTCTGGAAAATGGTATCTTTGTTAACTGTGTCGATTTGGTTTTGATTGGTGAAGTCAAAGATGGTCAGCCATTAGTGCGGCAACTGTAAGAATTTTGGATTTTAGATTTTGGATTTTAGATTTCAGAGACATCTAAAATCCAAAACTAAGCAAGATTCCAGTGAGTTTAAACAGAAATTTCATAAAATTCGCCAGTTGTACATCATTCTGAATTCTGAATTCTGACTCCTGAATTCTGTTTTGACACTAAACTTTAGCCTACTTTTCTATAAAACCGAAAAAATAGCCTTAGCGCGTCTTTGGCTTTAAGCTTGCCGCACTCCCGCGTTATCATCTGAGAAAGATAAAACTGTTGCGATCGTGGGGAGGTCTTTCTCACTTCAGGAATTCCAACAACTAAATCATACCGTAAAATAGACAGGCAAGAACCCTGCCCGATAAAAATATGGGAAAATTTTTGAGAAATCCCTCAAGACTCAGGACTCGCTACTTATCTGCTCGCTCAGGACTCAGGACTCTTTATGTTAGCAGGCACAATTTTGCAGGATGGAAAATATACCCTAATTCAAGAAATAGGGCGGGGTGGCTTTGGCATTACCTTTAAAGCTAGGCATCACTACTTGGGTCAGGAAGTGGTGATGAAAACCATCAATGAACGGCTGCGACAACATCCTGATTTTGCCAAATTCGAGCGCCAATTCCAAGATGAAGCCAGACGATTAGCTACGTGTATTCACCCAAATATAGTCCGAGTTAGTGACTTTTTTGTGGAAGCTGGACTGCCTTACATGGTGATGGAATACATTCCTGGCGAAACCTTGGGAGACGCATTTGTATTACCGGGGATAACTTTGCCTGAAGCCACAGCAATTCATTACATCCGGCAAATTGGGGCAGCGTTACAGGTAGTACACAACAACGGCTTGTTACACCGCGATGTCAAACCAGATAATATTATTCTTCGTCAAGGAACACAGGAAGTAGTACTGATTGATTTTGGCATTGCTAGGGAATTTAATGGCGGTGTCAGACAGACTCACACAGGTTTGGTTTCTGAGGGTTATTCTCCCATTGAGCAGTATATGACGCAAGCGGCGCGTACACCCGCCACGGATGTTTATGGTTTAGCAGCGACCTTGTATGCACTGTTGACAGCCCAAGTTCCTATGCCAGCATTATTGCGCGATCGCGAACAAATGCCTTCCCCCCGCGAACTGCAACCACACTTGAGTGCTGCTGTCAACCAGGCAGTAATGCGCGGGATGGCAGTAGAGTCTCGTTTTCGCCCAGCGACAGTTGCTGAGTGGCTGCAATTGCTACCTGGAAATGTGGTGAATGGGACATCGCAAGTCTTACCCACTTACGCAGTGCCAACTGTCAATTTATCAGCCCAACAAGCAGCAACTTTAATTGGGAAAACAGCCCAAAATTCTATTCATAGACCATCTGTGTTGGCGCAGCCCAACCCAGGCATCGCTAAGGAAACTGTACTGGCTAAAAAGCTGGGGTCATCTAAAGTATTTATTGGTATGGGTGTAGCCCTAATTGCTGCTACAGCAGGTTTTGGGATCGCGAGTATATTACCCAAATCTCAGCATCAGCCGACCGCCAAGCCGACTTTTCAACAGCCAACTCAAGAACCAGCCGCGAAAGCACCTAATTTTGATAGTACATCTTCACCCAAAAATGAAGAGACTAACACTACCTCAAGAACCGAAACAGCACCTGGCTCTAATTCCAAGCAGCGTCGCCGCAATCGTCGTTCTTCTCAAGAAGAATCTACCAGCAGCCCTACAAGAGAATCGCAACGCGGTAATTCCGAACAATCCACACCTTCACCACCTAGTGTTTCACCCACACCCTCGGTAGTGGAAAAACTACGGGTATTCCGAGATCAGCGGAAAGCTTCCCCCGCACCATTGCCATTCCCACAAAAAAACTTACCTGCTTCTAGTCAAAATCCTGTCTCCCCTCAACCCGTAAGTCCATCAAAACCTGTACTTATACCACCAGCACCACCAACAGAATCCAAACAATCAGATCCTTCTGCTGTGGTAGTACCAACACTGGAAAAGCAGAATTCACCGATTAATAGTCAACCCCAGAATATTCAGAAGTTCGAGAAAAAGCCACAAGATGACAATAACTAGTCAAGTCGCTTCGCTCCAATTCGTAATTGCTAATTCGTAATTCGTAATTAATACCCCATGAATAAATTCACTCTTCTTGGAATATGATGCACAGCATTTGTTTGTTTTCCATAACTGAAGTCAGGGGCTTGAAACCCGAATGAATTAATTATTAATTTTGTCCGTAATTACGAATTACGAACTACGAATTATTTGGTTAATTTGAGATTTTGGATTTTGGTGAAGCAGCGCGGTGAGTCTAGCACAGCGCCGACTCCTACTAACTAATTACGAATTACGAATTACGAACTTGTGCCGAGCGAAGTCGAGGTATTACGAATTATTTTAGGAAGGATTAAGTTTATTCTGTACAACAACTTCCCCCTTCTTATTAATCTTCACCGGATTCTTGGGAAAAGCTTGATTATTCAAATAACGCATAAGTCTCACAGTTTGAAAACTCTGATCGATATGAGGAATTCCCTGCCGATCCATCCGAACGGGAATAATTTTACTTGATACCAAATCTCCTGCTGAGTTGAGTTTGACTTCTAAAATCATTGAGTCACCTGTTTGGGCATTTGTAGATAAAGTCCGATATCCCAAAAAGTTTCCTAAAGAATAGGCAATGATTTTTCCCTGATAAATTTCCATCGCTCTGGGAACGTGAGGCCCATGTCCTAGTACTAAGTCTGCTCCGGCATCAATCATGTTTCGAGCAAACGCGATCGCATTACCTCGGTTTTCTCCATAAAAAAACTCTGTTTGATTTTTAACGTGTAGTGCCCCCGTTCCTTCCGCTCCAGCGTGCATCGATATTACTACAATATTGGCTTTATTTTTGGCTTCTGCTACGAGTGCTTTAGCTGCTCCTAAATTATGGATAGAATTATACATTTCATAAGGAGAAAACCCGATCATTGCCACAGGGATATTGTTAGCTTCCAAATAAAGAATTTGATTTTTATGACCTAATGTTGCAATGCCCACAGCCTGAAGATTTTTCATTGTATCTTTGAACCCTACCGGGCCAAAGTCCATAGCATGGTTATTTGCCATATTGAACACATTAAAACCAGCTTCAGCAAAAAGCTGGGCATATCCAGGTGGAGAGCGAAAGGCAAAGACTTGTCCTCGGCGAATATCTTTGGCAGTATAGGGATAATTAGTTAGGCTACTTTCAAAATTACCAAACAAGATATCAGATCCTTGCAAGTGAGTTCTCACTGACTTTGGTAATAATTGATCTCGAAAGCGGGGTAATCTATAGTTAGGGAAATTAGTGCCGGGAATAATATCTCCAACGGCTTTGATGGTAATAGTATCTGGAAAGGTTTGTTGTTCTGTTCTTGATGGCGTAAGTTCAGGAATAGCTAATGGAAATCGCCCAGGCTCAGTAGGTGTAGTAGCAGCGTTTAATCGCTGTGATTGCCCAAGCCGGATAATGACTCCTATACTAATACCCAGATATAAACAAATGCTGATCAGACTAAATGAGAATACTCGCCCCAAGCTGCGATCTACCATCGTTCACTCCTCACACGATGGCATTAGTTTATCCCAAAAATCTGTGTTGGCGGTGTATATTTTAGTGTTTTTGGCAAATATTTGACTACGTAAATATTAAGCAATAATCCTATCTCACTTGCAAATAAACAGACAAGTTGCTCAAGATTCTTGTTAAAGGTAGGCAAATTTCAGCCATATTGTAGTAAATTTTTAGTAATCTTTTGAACGGAGAGGGGGGGATTCGAACCCCCGTTGGGTTTCCCCAAAACGCATTTCGAGTGCGTCACCATGAACCGCTCGGACACCTCTCCAACTATTTATTCAGACATTTGAATATCTATTCTATATTCAAATGCTGCAAATTTAGGGAAATCTTACTGGATTCCCAATACTACTATAGCATTATTGCTTTTTTTTTGGGTAACGCAATCCTCCAAGAATGTCAAGGGCGAATTAAGGTATATAGACAAATTTATCTTATTAACATTAGCATGACTTAAAAATAACAGCACTCGTATTATTCTGTGAAATATTCCAACCGAGTAATAATAAGTAATTACAGCGGATTTCAAGTTAGTGAAGTACACAAGCTAAGTCTCAAAGCCAGGTATAAAGCCTGTTTTACTTCTGAATTCTGACCGGAGGCGGAGCGTCTCCGGCTCCGCTCCTGAATTCTGAATTCTGCTGTAACCTGATTTGATATTAAGAGCCAAGGGAGGTAGGGCAACAACCTTGCATGTACGCACTTTGCAGAATTATCTCAGGCGATGCCTACGGCTTATATAAAAAGACGATTCTCCAGAAGAGACGCTGCGCGATCAATTAATCTAAAAGACGCGATTAATCGCGTCTCTACTTCTTTGGTTCAGACCTTAGTGTAATTATCGATTACTTTGGCTAAGTCTGGCACTGCTTCTTCTACGTGCTTTTTGGCTGAACTGCGAAGTTTTTCATAAGTTCCTCGCACGATTTGGCGGTTTGAGTTCTTGACTCTCGCATCAGTAACACCCAGTAGTGCATCTGCTGTATCAGAGCGATTCGTACTCAGATATTCAACTGGGTTGCCTTTCTCTACGCCTTGACTCCAGATGGGATCGAGAGCTGTAAAGCATTGCGGTAATATCTGCTCAACGACATAGGGAATGTACCCTGGCTTAACCCCCTTCAAAGCAGCAAAGGCAGTTTTCAAAGCGATACCACTCATACCTGACTTGGATGCAAGCTGCCCTTCGATCATATTGCAACAGTCCTCTATGACCATAGTCTTTTTGGTCGGGTTCAAAAGTCCGTCGCTAAGTCCCATTTCACTCTTCCTTATCTAAGTACTTAATTTCTATTCGACTAATTTTTTTAGCAAGCAGGAAATTACAG
>CAXUOL010000525.1:0-5235 GCA_964252435.1 uncultured Nostoc sp. | reverse complement strand
AAAAACTTATGAAAATCGCTCAAGTTGCCCCCTTATGGGAAAGGGTTCCACCTCCTAATTATGGAGGAATCGAACTGGTAGTGAGTCGCTTGACTGATGAACTTGTTCGTCGCGGTCATGAGGTAACTTTATTTGCCTCTGGCGATTCTCAAACTTTGGCTCATTTAGAAGCAGTTTATCCACGTGCATTACGCTTAGACCCAAATGTGAAAGAGTATGCAGTGTACGAAATGTTAGAACTAAGCCAAGTTTACCAGCATGCTGACCAATTCGATATTATCCATTCTCATGTAGGGATTTCGGCATTACCTTTAGCGAGTTTGATAACAGCAACTTCTACAGTCCACACCCTGCACAATAATTTTACAACTGACAACCGTCACGCATTTAGCTACTACCAAAAGCAACCATACATCAGCATTAGTAACTCGCAGCGTCAAATCGATCTTAATTATGTTGGCACGGTTTATAACGGAATTGAGCTAGTAGATTACCCATTCGTAGCCCAACCCTTAGAACCTGCATATTTAGCGTTTTTAGGCCGTTTTTCGCCAGATAAAGGCCCGCAACATGCGATCGCCATTGCTAAACAGAGTGGTTGGCGCTTGAAGATGGCAGGAAAGGTTGATGCAGTAAACTCTGAGTTTTTTGAACAAGAGATTGCTCCCCACATAGATGGTCAGCAAATCGAATATCTCGGTGAAATTAACCACACTGAAAAAACTGAACTTCTGGGCAATGCTGCCATAACTCTTTTCCCCATTGGCTGGCAAGAACCTTTTGGCTTAGTAATGATTGAATCAATGGCAACTGGTACGCCAGTAATTGCCATGAATTTCGGTTCCGTGCCTGAAGTTATTGCCCACGGTAAAACAGGTTTTATCTGCAATAGCTACGCAGAAATGGCGACAACGATTCCACTAGCTTTAGAACTCAATCGTCAAACCTGTCGAAAACACGTAGAAAACAACTTTAGTGTTAACCAGATGGTTAACGGATATGAAGCTGTTTACAGACAAATTATTAAAGACCGCATAGAATCGAATGGCCGCATTCATGCAGCTAACGTTCAATTTTAATCAACTGCTTTTTTGACTTAGTTTAAAACAACAATTTTTTTAAGGAGGACATTGGTATGAGTACGAGAGCCAACACCTGCCCATGCTGCGGTGGTTCCCTCCTGCGTCATGCCCGTCATGGTGAACTGTATTGGTTTTGCCTGTCGTGCCGACAAGAAGTACCGCTATTAACTGCTACTCGCCTGCCTAATGTGGAAACCCGGAACACCGGTGTGCTTCCCCAGCCAGCGGTGAATACCTAGTTTTTCGACATCATATATAAAACCCGCTAAAAATCAATACTGATTTCGTTTAAACCTATCAATAAGCCCAAACTGGTAAAATCGGATGGAGCTAATTGATAGGTTTAAAGTTTTGTTAGCAGCGTTACTTTATGGTCAAGAAGATTTACGCCTAGAGGAAGTTTCTGACCCCACTCCGGCGGCTGGCGAGGTTGTAATCCAAGTAGGGGCAGCAACAACTTGTGGTACAGATTTGAAAGTTTGGCGGCGTGGTGGTCATGCCAGGATGCTGATACCACCAACGCTGTTTGGTCACGAAGCGGCTGGGCGGATTGTTGCTGTGGGTGCAGGAGTGACAAATTGGCAAGTAGGCGATCGCGTCGTCGCTAATAATTCTGCACCATGCATGAAATGTTTTTTTTGTCAACGCCAAGAATATTCCCTATGTCCAAATTTGACATGGAATAATGGGACTTTTGCCCAATACCTCAAAATTCCCGCAGCGATCGTAGAGCATAATTTGTTGCAGATTCCCGATGAGTTGCCGTGGGAATTGGCAGCGATGACGGAACCTTTAGCTTGTGTGTTGCATGGTGTAGCCCGTTCTAATATTAAGTCTAAAGATAAAGTAGTTGTCTTAGGAGATGGGGCGATCGGGTTGATGTTTGTGGCAGCCTTGAGTGAGAAAGCTGAAGTTTTGCTGTGGGGAGGTAATAACCACAGACTAGAAATTGGTCAGAAATTGGGTGCAACCCAGACCTTTAATTATCATCAAATTCCAGAGATTTCCAGTGTAGTGAAAGAACTTACCCAAGGATGGGGTGCAGATGTAGTCATTGAAGCCACTGGTGTCCCAAGTGTTTGGGAAACTGCGATCGCTTGCGCCCGTCCTGGTGCAACAGTCAACTTATTCGGTGGATGTCCACGGGATAGCAGCATTACTGTCAGTACAGAACAGCTACACTATAACGAACTTACCATCAAAGGCGTGTTTCATAATACACCAGAGTATGTGCGATCGGCCCTTGCACTCATCGCTAGTCGCAAAATTCCCTTTGGGTTACTTATTAGCGAACAGCGACAATTAAAAGATTTAGAACAGGTGTTTTCTGAGATGAAGGCGCGTAAAGTAATAAAGGTGGCGATAATTCCTTAATTTTTTGTGGCGTACAGCAGATGATTTGGGTCTAGCCAAACAATGTAGAAAATCTCGTCAAGAAAGAATCCATGAACCCTACCATGTTCATTTGAGGAGATGGAAAACTGATATGGTATGTCAACCAATTGTTCTTCATTTGGCAAACCAAATGCCCTCTCGCTGGTATCTTCCCACTTGATGGGATGACATCTGAGGGTACTGCTACGATTTACTAACAACTCTTGAGCAGTTAGACTGGATAGAGCTTTTAATCGATCAACCAAGGTCAGCCAGTAGATTGCTTCTTTTTGGCTACAAGAAAACTTGTTATGATTGTCTTGATAATATTTAAACGAAAAGCTGATGCCTTGAGGCGGCTTCAGCTTTGTTGGTCTAATACCTGATGTCCCGTCTTTGACAACCTCAGTCTTTTTAATCTTTTTCTTCGGCACGAGATCCGTAGTACTCCTTCATCCACTGTTTCTGAATAACTTCGCTGGAAGCTTCATCAGGTGGTAGATTTCCTCTAGCCAAATTCCAGGGTGTCTCGGCATGAGTCATCTGCTCTAGTTCATAAGCATCGCAAGCAAAGTACTCTTGTGCAACCTCATCTAGAAACTCTTGAACCTCTTGCGGGAATTTTGGGTTAGCATCTTCTAAAATTGGTTGCCATCCAAAAAGCCTATACTTCTGGTACAAAACAGGTATTACAGGCCCATGTATCCAGGCTTGAAAATCCTCTGGGAATAGAGGAGTGTCATTGAGTGCAAGATGCCAAGCCTGAGCATAGTACACAAGCTTTTGCAGCTTTAGATTACTGATAAAAGAACCTGTTTCATTTGCTAACCAGATAAAGTAATCTGCTACGTCAAAACATGACAACACTACAACCACTCCCTCTTCAGTCTCTTAGATAATAGCTAGCTTTTATTTTTTCTAAATAGATCAGCTTACAGAGTTATCACAGCAAGAGCTAGGAAGAATTTTTTTGCTTCTTATAGTTTAATTGTACTAAAAAAATCCACGTGCATACAATAGTCTTTTTGGAATCTTACTCCAAAGCGCTTAAACGAAAATCTATGAATAAAAATTTTTCCATCCTTGAAGAAGATAACATAATTCTTCGGGGTCTTTCTCGTAGTATGAACGTACTGTGAAATCGTACCCAGTATATATTTTAGTGTATATTTTGTTGAGCAAACATAGAATTCCTCGTCTCCTACCCATATACGTATTATAAAAATTAAATCCTATATGTTTTACATATTTGTATCTAAATACTTGTATATCTTCAATTTCTGACCATCTAAAGAATATTTTATGAAATAAATAGAAAGGATAATTAATTTCTAAACCAGATGGAGTTAGTAGAAGGTATCCAGGATTTGAAGAGTTTAACTTCAGAGCAACAACTGTCAAATAAATTCCAGCACCTATAAAGAAAATGAAAACACTACTACTAACCCAAATGGGTTTATAATTTATTATTCTATTATCATCTATAATCATAGATATAAGAAGCCCAATACCTACAAACAGAGACATTAAAGAGAAAATAAATAGTATAATCAATAATGCCTTGTTATAGCGAATCATAATTTTTAATGAGCCGGACTCAATTTGATAACTGCTATCTGCATTATCAAAATCACCACGTTTTCTTCTAAGTTCCTTGCATTCAGAAATTATTTCCAATAAGTTAAATTCAATACGCATACCTCTTCGTTTTGAATAATTAGAAATAGCGGTTATTCGTTTAGCTGGAAATGGGTGTGTAGAGCGTATTTCATTCCAACGACTAGAGGAATCAAATAAATCACACATTATCCGAGCAGTCCTTGACCCAAGACATCTAGCGGTTCCCAAATGTTCATCAAGAATTGCAGTGTGCGTTTGCCTGCCGCTGTTTTTGGCTTTGGAAGATTTGGATCTGGTTCAGAAGGTCGCTGAGAGGGAGGATGACTCATCTAAGATTATTTCTTACTAGTCGCCTTGGGTATTTTTTGTCTCAGAAATACGATGCACTAATTGCAATCTCACCCTATCAAATACATTTCCGTAACGGGGTGACACGAGGGCTATAAAGCAGACTGGATGATCGTCATCATAGCACGTAGACCTTTTTGAAAATCAGGTAGTTTACCAAGCTTATAATCCCAGATTTCTCACAAAGTCGGAGAAAAGAGGAGTCAAAAACTGCCAAAATGTCTATTGCACGTGAATTCCAGCAGTCGAGTGTAGGCGCAAAGCGGCTTGTCTTAAGACATCGCTATAATTGCATCTCTACCAACTAATAACTAAATCCTTATGGCAAACGCTATTTCAATTACCGATTCTCTAGTTCCTAATCCCGTCCCTAAATCAACAATTATTCGTTTGGAGAATATCTTTAAAATATATGGCAGTGGCGAAACTGAAGTTAAAGCACTTAACGATGTGAATTTGACTATCCACGAGGGCGAATATTGTTCAATTATGGGGCCATCTGGTTCAGGTAAATCCACAGCTATGAATATTATCGGCTGTCTAGACCGACCCACAGGCGGACACTATTACTTAGATAATATTGATGTGGCGCAAATGGATGATAAATCTTTAGCACACATTCGTAATAAAAAGCTGGGCTTTGTCTTCCAACAATTCCATTTATTACCCCAACTCACAGCATTAGAAAATGTGATGCTACCAATGGTTTATGCTAGTGTGAGTCCGAAAGAAAGAAGCGATCGCGCTACAGTTGCCTTGACGCGAGTAGGTTTAGCAAATCGCCTTAACAACAAACCAACTCAACTATCTG
>CAXUOL010000524.1:0-5257 GCA_964252435.1 uncultured Nostoc sp. | reverse complement strand
AGATTTTAAATCAGCGATCGCACCTTTGGTCATGGCAGCAATAGCTTGGTCTGTCGCTTTTGGCAAATGATAATATTTACCGCCTGCTGTTTGCGATAATTCCTTAGCAAAGCCAGTAGACACAAATTTACTTTCTGTATCAATTACTAATAGTTGCATACCTAAAGCACGGATTCTCGCAGCAATTTCTAATAATTCTCCTTTGATATCTGGCTTTTCTCCTGGTTCTAGCTCTTCACCCAAAGAACGCGCTAAGGGAATATTACCTCGCCCATCGGTGATTGCTACAAGGACAACTTGCCCAATATCTCCACTCATCTGAGCATTTAAGCCGACGCGCACAGCTTGGGTTAAACCATGCGCTAAGGGCGAACCCCCACCACAGGGCAACCTTTCCAAACGGTTACGCGCCAAAGCAATAGAACGTGTTGGAGGCAATAATACCTCTGCCTGTTCTCCTCGGAAGGGAATCAATGCTATTTGATCGCGGTTTTGATAAGCTTCTGTCAACAGTTGCATCACCGCACCTTTAGCCGATTGCATTCGATTCAGGGCCATTGAGCCAGAAGCATCTACCACAAACACTACCAACGCCCCTGCTTTGCGTACCAGGCGTTTCGAGCGAATATCAGCCTGTTCGACAATAACCTTTCTATCTGGGTGTCTTTCTTTTCGTGCTTTTTGATAAGGAGCCGCAGCTCTCAGGGTGGCATCTACTGCAATGCGTCGCGCTTTCCCCTTGGGCAACATTGGCTTAATGTAGCGTCCTCTGTCATCAGAAAAGATGACACTGCGACTACCAGATTTACCTTGCCGCTTCGCCATTTGAGTAAAGTAAAGCACGCTGTCATCAAGAATTACCCCTTCTGGATCAAAAATGAATTCTTCCGGGATGCTAGGGGGTTCTTGCTCTTGTTCTTCTTGTTCTTCTTGTTCTTCCTGTTCTTCCTCTTCTGATTCGTCTGGAGGTTCTTCTTGATTCTCTGGTGGAGGCGGAGGCGGAGGTGGTGCTTGTTGTTCTGGTGGTGGTGTTTGCACAATTGTGGCGCGTGGTACAATCACCAATTCCACAGCACGGCGCAAATCTTCGGCATTCACTGTTGTTCGTCCTTCTAAAGCCGCCGCCGCCTTGGCAACCCTCGTGGCGAATAACTCGGCGCGATGTCCCTGAACTTGGCCGCGAATGGCCTCATCTACCAGATAAACAATTTGTTCATGGGTGATGGTTACTTCTTTCAACCATTCCCGCGCCAAGATGATTTGGGTTTTGAGAGCGTCTAAATCTTCGTTGTACTGCTGAAGAAAGTCTTGGGGAGATTTAGAATAAGCGATCGCAACATCAACTGCTGCTACTCTTTGATCTAAGCCGAGTACACCGTCAGCAGAAAGTGCGATCGCAATTCTATCTAGCAAATGCTCCCGTAATCCGCCTTCTTCTGGATTGTAGGTAGCAATAAATAGGGATTTACACGGATGCTGAAAACTAATTCCTTCCCGTTCAATCTGGTTGCGTCCCTCAGATAATACTGTTAAAAGCTGATTTGATATTTGATCATCTAATAAATTAATTTCATCTACGTACAGTACACCCCGGTTTGCTGTAGCGAGTAAACCTGGCTGAAAAATAGTATCACCTTGCTTTACCGACTTTTCCACATCCACGGAACCGAGGAGTCGGTCTTCGGTGATACCTAGAGGAATTTGCAAAAAAGGCGCGGGAATAATTTCGACAGGAACATCTTGAATGTCTTTGTCTGCGTACTCCGCCAAAAGTTGATCGTCCCATTCTTCTGGGTAGTTGGGGTCACAATTACTGATTGAGCCTTTGACAACTTCAATTGGCGGTAGTAGAGCGTGGATAGCACGAGCCATTACAGATTTTGCCGTACCGCGACGACCTGCGATCGCTACTCCTCCCAAACCAGGATCGACTGCCGCTAACAGCAAGGCTAATTTAATTGCTTCTTGACCGATTACGGCTGTCAAGGGAAAAGCAGTGATGGTGGGATTGATAGTAGGCGCAGGCATTGTTTGCTTTCTTAGCGAGTCTTGGCCTTTAGCATACCAATTTCTGACACATTTAGAATATAAGTGCGATCGCCTGCGGTGGGTGTTACGCCATCACATTTACCTTGAGAGGAGAATTTATGAGTATTGCTCAGGCTAAACGCTTCACGCTGGATGAATACCACAGGCTTGGAGAATTAGGCTTTTTCCATGAAGATGACCACATTGAATTAATCAACGGGGAAATTATTGAAATGGCATCCAAAGGTACAGCCTATGAAACTTGTTTGCGAAACTTGTTGCGCGAACTTCCAAAAATTGTAGGTGATAGAGCAACTTTGCAATCTCAAGCTCCGATTGCTTTGCCACCGAATAGTGAACCTGAACCGGATTTTGCTATTCTTCAAAACCGAGATGATAATTATCTATCTGGTCATCCTCAACCTGCTGATGTGTTATTGGTGATGGAAGTTTCCGATTCTTCTTTGGGTTATGACCAAGATGTGAAAATACCTCTTTATGCTAAAGCCGGTATTGCTGATTATTGGATATTCAATTTATTCGATAATTATTTGGAAGTTTACAGTGAACCATATCAGGATAATCAAGGCAGATATGGTTATTCAAATAAGCGGATTTTATTGTCAAATGAGGTAATAAATTTTCCTTGCTTCCCTGATTTATCTCTTGATTTAGCTAGGGTGTTTCCGCCAAAGCTGAATTTTTAAACTTTGTTATAGGATTCAGTCATAAGGCAAAGGAGTAAGTTTTATGGCTTATAGTGATTTTAAACTTATTGAAGTTATTGATTCTTTTGGGTTAGTTATCCACGAATCATCTGGACTATTCGCAAATGTGCAGGAGCAAGAGTGTAGTGATTTATTATCTACTATTCTTAGGGAAAATATTGATTTAGCAGTAGCGATAAGCTCCAAAAAGGCTCGTAGTGAAATGATAATTAGTCCAATTTTATTAGAAATTAGACGCAAATTTAACTATGAAATAAGCTTTTTTTCTGGAGTTGATTTTACTGTTGATAGTCAACGAGGACTAAATGGATTTTGTGATTTTATTTTGAGTCTTTCTTCGGAGCAGTTGCTTGTCCGTAGTCCGGTGATTGTTTTAGTAGAAAGTAAAAATGAAAATTTGAGGTCTGGTTTAGCGCAATGTATTGCCGAAATGGTAGCTGCTCAGTTATTTAATGAGAGAGGTGGAAATCAAATAAAAGCTATATATGGTGCTGTTACCATCGGTACTATCTGGCAATTTCTTAAGCTTGAAGGCAATGTAGTTTCGATTGATTTAAGTGAATATTATATTAAGGATATTAAAAGGATTTTAGGTATTTTGTATGGTGCGATCGCGCAAAGTAAACTGTAAATATTTTCTTGAGTAAAATATAATTTAAATATGAATAATGTTAAAGTCAGCCATAATAATAGGATAGTCAATGTAAATATGGGTGTTCAAATAATAATTTTTTAAGCAACTCAGGTGATATGCTTATCTTATTTTCCTGGTTTGTCTTTAGACTGAGATCGGGCGTTTCTGCCAAATGGGTAAGCGTTATCAAGGTGGTAAGTAAAAAAATACCCCGTATCCCTTGACATTCCATAAATTTCTGGTTTATATTCGCTATCAAAGCAAAGAAAAACTAAGCTAACAGATAAAGTTAGTGGCCGCGTCTATAAAAGTCATCAACCGTTTAATGAGCGTATATAGTCATTATTATTTACGCTGATTTTACGGCTAAGGATTTTTGTGCTGTACGCGCCCTTTAACTTCCAATCGGTGAAACTCATAAAGTTTTCACTGATTGTAAGCATAAGTGTTGTCGTGGGAATTACTACCTAAAAATTCCTATCTAAAACTCTATATTTATGCTGGATAGCTGATGTTCCATTGCTTTTGCAAACAAAAAGCAAAAGGAAACTAAAGCAAATGAATTCTAGGCAGAAGTACAACAAGAAGCAGCAACTTATTAATTTGTATGGCCCTAACTGTTGGTGGTGTGGTCATTGTATAACAACAGGTAAACTGACCATTGAACATCTTTTTCCTAAAAGTCGTGGCGGTTCCAATTCTTTAGAAAACCTAAGACTCGCTTGTTTAACTTGCAACCGTTCTCGTGGAAATAGTTTGTTTCCACCTGGCTGGAACAAAGGTAATTGTGTCTAAATAAGACCTGAATCTTCTTGGTTATTATCTTGTGGGATGGGCATCCTGCTTGCCCTTCCATTCAATTCGCAAATAAAAGAAGCATAAAATGCACAAAGTTTTGATTTTCAAAAATGAAAAAATACTGCGACAAGCACTTACCCACCGTTCTTATGTCCATGAAAACCCCGGAGAAGGTGAACATAATGAACGCCTAGAATTCCTCGGTGATGCTTTGCTGAATTTCTTGAGTGGCGAATATCTCTATGATCGTCATGCAGAAATGGGAGAAGATGAATTAACCCGGCGGCGTTCGGCGCTGGTAGATGAAAAGCAATTGGCAAAGTTCGCTGAAGAGGTAGGTTTAGACTTTAGGATGCGGTTAGGAAAAGGCGCAATTCGAGATGGAGGCTACCAAAATCCTAATTTGCTCAGTAGTACCTTTGAAGCAGTTCTTGGTGCTTACTATTTGGATAATGATTCTAATATTGAAACAGTTCGCGCAATTATAGAACCACTATTTGATTCTGTAGATCCTAAGCATATAATTGTACCCCGTTCTAATATAGACTCAAAAAACCGCTTTCAAGAATGGGTGCAACGCAATGTTACTCCAAATCCCCCCAAATACTTTACAGACCAAATAGGAGGCCCTTCTCATGCACCAGAATTCATCGCCAAAGTATTGGTAGATGAAAAAATTTACGGAGAAGGTAAGGGACGTAATAAAAAAGATGCAGAAAAAGCTGCTGCTGAAGATGCGCTAGCTAAGTTGAAAAAACAAGGTTTGTTATAAAGTTTATGGGTTCATAAATTTTGAGAAATTTTTCTCAAAAAAATGGGGATGGTATACAACATCCCCATTTTATTTTTTGTTACTTTACTCTTTTCCTGATAAGACCTCTTGCATAAGTCGAATAGACCCCCCTTAATCCCCCCGATATATTGGGGGGAAACTTGAAATCTTGCGCCCTCCCCTTCACAAGGCTACGGTGTACACACAAGTCGAATTACCCCCCTTAATCCCCCCGATGCATTGGCTACGGTGTATACACAAGTCCTAAAATCCTTGCTTGGTAAGATACAAGCCTTA
>CAXUOL010000523.1:0-5260 GCA_964252435.1 uncultured Nostoc sp. | reverse complement strand
TACTTGAATATATCTAATTTAGCATTTATGCAACTTAGATGTGGAACAGCTTATCGCAAAAACTACTGGCGTGTCAAGGCTAAAATATTGCAAAAAAATTGTAGGTTGGGTGGAGCGGAGCGCAACCCAACATATATCAGGATGTTGGGTTACGCAAAGCCTCCACCCAACCTACGTCTAATGCTAAAAATTGGTTATGCGTAATACTATTTAGCTGAGTATCTAATTTCAAAGCATAGCTTTGGTTTCCAGCAATACCGGACACCAAATTATTTTGTGAGTTTATACCTCTGGAATCTTGAAAGTTCCAACCAGGAATATCTTGCTCCAATTACAATTCCGATAGTTGAAAAATTTCTCTGGATTGCTGTAATTTGTATAATCCGAATTCATCTCTCAATGATTGATTTAACAATTTACGATTAAAAAGGCTAAAGCTTAATCTTTTTGAATTGTTAAAAAGATTTTCTCCTGTTTCCAAAATATAGACTGCTCCTGGAAATGGTAATGATTTAATGGCTTTTGCTTTGTTCTTTAAAATATCTCTGACTTTAGCGTGGTCTATATAATATCTATAGTATCCGTAGCCACGATTATATTCTGCGGTTTCTGGCAAATCATTTAAATCATATCGAAGAATATTACAAGTACCGCACATTTTATAAAAATTGCTTCTTTTGATATATATGTAATTACTGCCTTCTTGATATTTATAACCTTTGTTTATAAACCATCCATTAGAATCAGGGTGTTGTTGAACAAATTTAGCTAATTTTTCACTAACACAATCGTCAGCATCCACTGCCATAGTGTGAGTGGGAGAAAATTGACGAGCATACATCAATCCTTTTAAGATTTTACGCCCTTTATCTGTGTCTCCTTTGGCTTCAGGGGTAGGCTCGTTTGGAGGGGAAAAATCAACTGTAATATATGTGATATGAGGATGAGTGAATTCTATTTTGGGCTTTTCGTGACAAACAACAATAACGTGAAAGTTAGGTGAGGTTTGATTGCAAACCGATTTAATGCATCTTTCAAATAATTGTGTAACACGCTCCCAGGAATTGGAAACTTGTGCACTTTTGAGTGGGATAACAAAAATAAGCACTGTATTTTATCAGAACAAACAGCTAGTAATCTCGAAGCAAATAATAACACGTTAAGACTAAATGTCATATTATGTCCGCATAATTAGTTGTGATTCCCACACAGTACTTACGCAAAAAGCTTAATTTATCGAACCGCCATCTCTATGAGAGGCGTCTCGTTTCCAGTCAGACATTGAGCCTCAATACTGTTCGGTTAAGGCAAGAGACGCGATGAATCGCCGTCTCTACAATAGTCGTTTCGTCTTGATGGCGATTGATCGCATCTTTAGCCATCTAGAATTTTCATCAAAAAACCTTAACCAAACGGTATTGGGTTTTTCGGGTTTAATAAGTAATCACAATGTCACAGCTTCTACACATAACCAAGGGTGGTTAATTAGTAGAAGCTGTGATTAAATTTGGCGTTTTTTTAAGCTGAGATGAGATATGAGCTAATTTAGTCCATTAGATGCTGCTGGACTTGTGAAACTAGTTCATTTGTCCAGTAGTTGGCGAGTTCGGCATTGGCTGCTTCCACCATTACTCTGATGACTGGTTCTGTGCCAGAAGCGCGAACCAAAATTCTGCCGGAATCGCCCATTGCAGCTTCAGCAAGAGCGATCGCTTGTTGCACAGGTTGGCAATCTTGCCATCCCAAACGGCGATCGCGATCGACAACGCGCACGTTCCGCAACAATTGTGGATAGGTTTGGAAGCTTTGATCTACTAATTCGCTCAAGGGAACACCCGCTTCTCTCACCAAAGATGCTATGTGTAATGCTGTTAACAAGCCATCTCCAGTTACGGCATAGTGACGGCAAAGAATATGCCCTGATTGTTCGCCACCTAACATTGCTCCAGTGCGCTGCATTTCGGCTTGCACGTATTGGTCGCCAACTGCGGTACGAATTAAGTTACCACCAATTTGCTGCCAAGCTTTCTCAAAGCCTAAGTTGGCCATGACTGTAGATACAATCAGGTTGTCTGGCAATTGTTGGTTTTGTTGTAAGTGGCGTCCCCACAGGTAGAGAATGTAATCGCCGTTAACTTGCCTGCCTGTATTGTCTACTGCTAAGACGCGATCGGCATCGCCATCGAAGCCAAAGCCGATATCGGCTTTGTGTTCTTGTACCGTTGCTGCCAGAGTGTCTAGGTGCGTGGAACCGCAGTTAACATTAATGCGATCGCCATCTGCCTCGTTATGCAAGCAGATTACCTCTGCCCCCATTTGTGTAAATACTGATGGTGCTAACCCAACTGCTGCTCCCCACGCCAAGTCTAAAACAATCTTCATTCCCTGAAGATTTAGGGCACTGTTCAAGGGTTTTTTCAACGCCAAGCTATAATCTTCCACTAACTCTAAACGTGAGTAATGCCGTCCGCAATTACTGACTCTAGTTATTGGCGATATCTTGCCACGCAGTCCCGCTTCTATTTCTGCCTGCAATATTTGCGGTAACTTCCCACCATTGCCACCAAAAATCTTAATCCCATTGTCTTCTGGGGGATTGTGGCTGGCAGAAATCATCACTCCGCCGATGGCATCAGTGATGCTGGTAAGATAGGCAATGGCAGGAGTGGGGCATAATCCCAAATACCAGACTTCTAACCCTGCTGCTGTTAACCCTGCACTTAAAGCCATTGCCAGCATATCGCTGGAGTTTCTAGAGTCCTGTCCGAGAATGACTGGTCCTACTTGAGTCGCATGGTTACGTAAAACAATCCCCGTCCAAAAACCAACTTGCAATGCTAGAGGCGCACTCAGCAATTCTCCCACTCGCCCGCGAATCCCATCTGTGCCAAATAAGGGATTTGCTGGTAGTGAGATTAAATTCAGTCCAAAACTGCTCTCAATCCCTTTGCCCAATCCCTCAACTTCAGAAGTAGAACCGCCAGAAATGCCCGATGTCCGAGTTATAGATGAAACCATATTTTTAAACACTCCACACAATCACACTGAAAAATAAATAGCACTTAAGACTTTATTCAGCAATTTTGACATGCTTTTTCTCTTTAGAAATTTATTCTAGATCAAGCCATCTTTACGTAATAATACTTATTTATTCTTTTTTTGAGTGTAAATCTTTGATAAAGTCAGTATTGGTTTTTACGTTATCAGTAAAGTCTCCACATCTTAGCTAATTATTCCTTTTACGCCCGCAACTTTATTTTTGATTTTTATCTGTTTTAGTTCGCACATTGCCATGCTACCAACCAAGAAGTATGTAATAAACATTACTCTGGTTTTATCACAAAAATTTTCACCAAAGCTGAGAATGAAAGCAAGATTCAGCTAAGAACAACAAAAAATCATCAAAGTATTGAAATCTAAAGTTCTGTTCTCTTAGGCTCGTTGCTGTGTAAAAAACGACAAAATCATCACAGCTTAAAAAATTTTAATATAAATTCTCATCAAATAGTTTTAAGGTAACGTTTTAATGGCTTTTTTAGCCGTTAGTGAATCAAAACTCCGGCAGTTAACTTTTTAAAGTTGAGAAATTTAGCATGAGCAGCAATTTAGCAACCAAATTACGTGTAGGCACTAAAAAAGCCCACACAATGGCAGAAAATGTAGGTTTTGTCAAGTGCTTTTTAAAAGGAGTAGTGGAAAAAAACTCTTACCGGAAACTTGTTGCTAACTTCTACTTCGTCTACTCAGCGATGGAAGAGGAAATGGAAAAGCACCGCCAGCACCCAATAGTTTCTAAAATTAACTTTCCTCAGCTAAACCGCAAGCATAGCCTAGAGCAAGATCTAAGTTATTACTTTGGTGCAAACTGGAGAGAGCAAATCAAACTATCTCCCGCAGGTGAAGCTTATGTACAGCGCATCCGAGAAATATCTGCTACAGAACCGGAATTGTTAATCGCCCATTCATATACTCGTTACATAGGTGACTTATCCGGGGGACAAATTCTTAAAAATATTGCTGTAACAGCAATGAATTTGTCAGATGGACAAGGAACAGCCTTTTATGAGTTTCCAGAAATTCCTGACGAGAAGGCATTCAAAGCCAAATATCGGCAAATTTTGGATGAATTACCCCTTGACGAGGCGGCAACCGATCGCATCGTTGATGAAGCTAACGCTGCCTTTGGCGTAAACATGAAGATGTTCCAGGAATTGGAAGGTAATTTGATCAAGGCGATCGGTGTAATGCTGTATAATACCCTCACACGGCGTCGTACACGCGGTAGTACTGAACTCGTCACTGCTGAGTAATCGTGTTGAGATTGCGGAGTATGGTGTGTGGAATCATAAGTTCAGATAGCCTGATGAAGGATAATTCATAGGTGTTTCTGGTAAAGAGCGATCGACGCTCAAAATATTTAGGGGCAATAGCCTTGTGACTGCTTTTGATTCGTGAAAGCAAGCATGGGGAGATTGCCCCTCAATTATGATTGAAGGAGTTAATACCAAATTTTTGGTAATGATGAAACTATAGAGGAATTTTCTCTATTGGCGGCGCTGGTACATGTTTTTGTTGGCGCAGGTCTGGGTTTCCAATTCTGGCTGGACGTTTTGTACTCATGATGTATCTACTAAGAACATCAAACCAGATGTTCTTAGATTAACGTGAGTTCGATGCACAGGATTTTGACCTCACCCCAGCCCCTCTCCTAACAGGAGCTACGGTGTACACACAAGTCGAATTACCCCCCTTAATCCCCCCTATGCATTGGGGGGAAACAGGAATCTAGTTCCCTCCCCTTTCCAAGGCTACGGTGTACACACAAGTGCTGTCTACATACGTTTCAACTCTTTTACCCACATTTTTGTCTAAGTTTTACTGTCACACTTCCCGACATCCCGCCCAGAACTAAAGTTCTTTGGCTTTTAGCTGAAGTCCACTTAAGTGGACTAAATTAACGTGAGTTCGATGAACCTCTCCCTCCCAACCTCCCTCTCCCACGGGGAAAGGGAGGAGCAACGAGAAATTAGGGTTTTGGCTCCCCTCTCCGTGTCGGAGAGGGGTTGGGGGAGAGGTCAAAAAAGGGCTTGTCGAACTCACGTTAAATTAATTATTCAGTCCACTTATAGTGAACTTCAGCTATGAGACTCGGAATTTATTCCGAGGCGGGATAGAAACACAGTACGAGATTTATTAATAAAGATATGGCTGCGACAAGACTTGTGTGTACACCGTAGCCTTTATAAGGGGAGGGTTAGGG
>CAXUOL010000522.1:0-5274 GCA_964252435.1 uncultured Nostoc sp. | reverse complement strand
GGGAAAGCCAGATTTTCATGCAAGGCTTTTGAAATTTTTTCATCGGGACTGCCCTCTGTGAGCTAAATGATAAGTCTTTAGTTGAACACGATATTATCCGGCAATATTCTGATTGGATTAACCTTCAAATGGTGCTGTAATTAATCCATATAATTTAAGCTAATTTAATTTTTGTTGGAGCATAAAAACACATCAAAAATTAAATGTAATTTCTTGGAAGATACCCGCAAAATAATTGGTGGTAAAGGAGAATAACTTAAGTGTTTTTAGGTAGTTGCACAGTAAATAAACTACCTTTACCTAGTTCAGAAGCGACCTTGATAGTTCCTGCGTGCCCTTTTATAATGCGATGGGATAGATGTAGTCCTAAGCCACTACCTGAGCGTTTATTTCTGCCTTGGCGAAATCGCTCGAAAATTGTTGCCTGATCTTCTGGCGCAATCCCATATCCTGTATCTTGTACCTCAATTATCACCGAATCTGGATCTCCTGGATTAGATGGTGTTTCATAAATGCGGATTGTTATGCCTCCTGTATCTGTAAATTTAATGGCATTTGCAATCAGGTTGTTTAACACTCGCCGTAATTCCAAACGATCGCCCATGATAATACCAGCGTTTTGACTCACTGGCTCTAATTCACGGGTATCAATTTCCAGAGTCAAACCTTTTTCATTAGTTAGAGGACTTAGTTCGCTGACTACTTCTTGAGATATCTCACATAAATCGCATTCTTCCCAATTCAATGTTTTTTTACCTGCCTCGAAGCGATAGACTTCTAACAGCGTGTTCACCATTTCCATCAAATTTTGGTTACTGCGAATCATTACTGCGATCGCTTGTTTCATTTCCGGCGAAATTTTGCAGAATGTTTCCATTTCAAACAAATTCAACATGCGATCGGCGGCTACTAGGGGAGTCCGCAAGTCATGAGTCAGACGGGAAACAAAATCTTCCCGTTGGCGGGCCATTTTCTGTTGTTCGTCCAAACTGTGCTTGAGACGTAATAGCGATCGCACTCTTGCCAATAGTTCATCAGTATCAAATGGTTTACGAATAAAATCGTCAGCACCAGCATCCAAACCTTCGACAACACTAGATTGGTGAAAGGCAGTAATCAACAGAATTGGAATATAAGAGATTGCAGGGTTCTTCCGAATCCGACGTGTGACTTCATAACCATCTATTCCCGGCATCATTACATCTAACAAAATTAGATCGGGTGGAGATTGCTCAATTTGCCGTAAAGCCTTTATTCCATCTGAAGCCAAATCAATTTCATACCCCTCACTTTCTAAAATTGCTTGAACCAAAATGAGATTATCTTGAGTATCATCAACTGCTAAGATCCGATAAATTTTATTATTTTCAACTACAGACATGATTTATAAATTTTTATCAGTTTTTTTGGAAGTAATTTTTAAATTTAGGGTATTCTATTGGTGCTTTCCTGGCTTGAGAAGATGACTGATGAGGATTTTGTGCCGGACAAAAAAAATCATCGTTATCTAACTGTGAAGCTGGAGCATTGGCTGCTACAGTCGGTAATGTAATTTGACGTGGCAATTCAATTTTAAACATTGAACCCACCCCCAATTTACTCTCAAGAAAGATTTTACCGCCCATCATTCGCACTAGAGAATCTATAATTGCCAAACCCAGACCTGTACCTGGATATTTGCGAGTGATAGTTTGATCTACTTGCCGAAATGCTTCAAAAATATGTTTAAAATCTTTGGGGGCTATGCCAATACCTGTATCTTGAACGATAATTACTACTCGATTTGCAGGTAGTTCCTTAACCTCAACCCAGATTTCACCAGACTCCGTGAATTTAATGGCGTTGGAAAGCAAGTTAATTAAAATCTGTTTGACACGAACCGGATCGTTAAATACCAAAGGGTTTTGCAAATCGGTTTGTCCTAACAATGAAAGATTTTTAGCATCAGCTAGGGAACGCATTTCACTGACAACGAGATTGATTACCTTGGATATATCAAATCTTTCCGCCTTTAAATCTAATCCCCCTCCCTCCAGCTTGGAAAAGTCGAGAACTTCATTGAGTAGCATCAGTAAATGCTTCCCATTATTCAAAATGCGCTCAACCATATCTGCTTGCTGATGGGTTAGTTGCCCGAACTTAGGACGCAGCAGGATTTGCGAAAAACCAATAATCGCATTCATCGGCGTTCTAAGTTCATGGGAAATAGTTGCTAAAAAAAGTGATTTTAGACGTGATGCCTCCAATAGCTTGAAGTTTTGCATTTGAATCTGTTGTTGTTGTCTCTTCAACTCTTGGTTCTTACAAATGAGTTGTTCATGACTTTCTCTAAGCTGCTGGTTTGCCAAATCTGCTTGCATTTCCGCCTGATAAATCCGAATCGCACTCCGCAAGACCTGTGTCAAAGCTTCTGGAGATATTCTAGACTTAGAGATATAATCTGTAGCACCAGCTTTCAATAATTGGAGAGTAATTTGTTCGTCTCCTTGACCAGTTAGGACTATTAAAGGAACTTTAATTTCTAAAGAGCGTAGCTGTTGAATCAAGGTTAGTCCATCTTGGTCTGGTAAGCGATAGTCGAGGAAAACACAATCGTAAGCAGTAGTGCTTAAGACAGAAAAGGCATCATTACCATCGCCTACTTCAGACAGTTCCATCTGAACACCTGCTGTAGTCAGGGCATAACGGATTGCTATCCGGTCTACTTCGTCATGGTCTACAACCAAAATTTTCAGCGTCTCTTCCATCGGTTTTTATTTTTGCCGCCAAACATAGGTTGATGTATAACATTTCTCTTTTTCAGATTATCCAACTAAAGAATATAATATTTTCGGACATCTAAAATCTGTAATTTGATTGACTAATACATTTTGCATAATATCTACTTTTATATCTACTTGACATTCATCACATCAACTTTGTTATCCTCCATTAGTAGTATGTCGATCGATCTTTCGGGCCTTTCTTTAGGTTGAATTCAGTCTGTTGTATCTTCAATCTGGTTAATTTACCAGACTCTGGTAACTAAACTCCTAGCAGATGACCAATGTCCGGCAAAAAATTAGTAATTAACAAGCAGACACGGCTGATATAAAGTAAAATAAAATACTTTACCAAGCTTAAAACAATTGTAGATGAGTGAGCAAGCCACCGTCGTCAGTCATTGGTGAGAGTTGCATCCCTTTATCGTGTACCATAAGCTTGAACAGTTTTACCTATCAGATTAGTTAGACCAGGTAAATAAAAAAGTAATATCTCTAGCTATTTGTGAATCTGAAGTAATCCTAGCTCCTGAAATTTCAACAATTTTCTTAGCGATCGCCACATCTGTGTTAGTATTTATCCAGGTATATCGAACTGATAAATGTTCGCAAAATTACCAAATGTTAATGGCGAAGAAAGGTTCCCGACAACAGTTAGGCAAAAACTCAAAACCTAAAAGGGGAGAAGTTCGCACAGAGGGTTTGTATTATATCCTGTGAAAAGTCAGACGAACAAGTTCGCCACTAATAACTATGAATTACTTTGCTGTTGGTGATTCCACCAAATTTTAACGCTGCCTGATTCCCTTCCATGAGGATTTTATTGGCTCTATCAATTAGATGAGTCCAAAGGTTTGATTAAAAATCGCTCGAAACCATCGTTCACTTTCTCGTAAAGCAACTTTCAGCCGCTGTAATTTTTTCATTTTCGTAAGCTTTTTTTAAAGTTTGATCCAAAATAATACTAATTAACGAATGGAACATAGCAACTAAAAGCTGAATTATCAACAAGGAGCAGCAATTTGGCATTGGTTTCAATATTTCATACTTTTTGTGTAAGTATCTATATATCTCCAGCTAGATTTGTTCTCTATCTAAATATCAAAATTTGGGATACTTGTTATTTCTATCGGTGGATGCAGACAGGTTAAAATATCATCTATCTTGAGTTTGGGAAAATAAGAGATAATAGTTACAAAAGGCAATACTTTGAAAGATGCAAACAGTGCAAGAGTGAGTGTAGCGATGAATGAAATTAGTATTATTTTAATTGAAGATCATGACTTAACGCGAATGGGGCTACGAGCAGCATTACAGTCTCACAGTGCATTGAAAGTAATTGGGGAAGCAGCAAATGCTACCCAAGGATTAAAACTTTTAGAAACGGCAAAGCCAGATGTAGCGGTAGTAGATATCGGCTTGCCTGATATGGATGGCATCGAACTCACTCGTAAATTCAAACGCTCCCAAGCTGAAAATGGGCAATCAACCACAAAGATTCTCATCTTGACAATGGATCATACAGAGGATGCTGTACTTGCAGCCTTTGCAGCTGGTGCAGATTCTTATTATATGAAAGAAACTAGCATCAGTAAATTAACTGAAGCGATCCAAGCAACTCATGGGGGTAACTCTTGGATCGATCCAGCAATTGCCAACGTGGTATTGCGGAAGATGCGCCAAGGTATTCCTGGAGAAAGTCAAGGTTCTGACAAGCCGAAGACTGTAAAAATTGAGGCGCTAGCGACAGAATACGAGCAAGTTTTGGAAACATACCCTCTGACTCAACGGGAACTGGAAATCCTAGAGTTGATTGTAGCTGGGTGTAGCAATGGGCAAATTGCCGAGAAACTCTACATTACAGTTGGTACTGTGAAGACGCACGTTCGTAATATTCTAAATAAACTGTGTGCGGATGACCGTACCCAAGCTGCTGTAAGGGCTTTACGTTCTGGGTTGGTAGCGTAAGGGGATGAGGGAGCAGGGGGAGTGGAGGAAGCAAAGGAAGAAGAACTATTGATTGTTGCCCAATTCCCAATGCCCAATCAAAATCGTTCCTGTAAACATTCTGCAATGCGTAGTGCTGCTCCGGGTTTACCCATGCGTCGTAGACCATTTTCGGCAATAATTTGCAAAATATCAGGATCTTTGAATAGAGACTGTACAACCTTGGCAACTTCTGCTGGCTGCTCAACTAAAATTAAAGATGAGCCTAGAAGACGACTTTGAGCTTCAGCAAAGCCAGGGTTATATTGAGGCCCATTACCGGAAATCGCGATCGCAGGTTTTCCTAAACCGATAAACTGTTCTGTGGCTGTACCTGCCATAGCGATCGCTATATCTCCCAAATGTAAGCAATCATTATAAGCTTGTTGTGTCAGCAATAGATATGCATTTCTTTGTTTAAATGTCAAGACATTTGGATCGGCAATTTGGATAGGACATGCTGATTCAGTGCGCCAGCCTTGGGATTGGACACTTTGGGATAAAATATGAGAGTCTAAACCCGGAG
>CAXUOL010000521.1:0-5285 GCA_964252435.1 uncultured Nostoc sp. | reverse complement strand
TTGCTGATTATTGGCTCTCCCACTTGGGATATTGGTCAACTTCAGAGCGATTGGGAAGGCTTTTTCTCCGATCTGGATGAAATAGATTTTAAGGGTAAGCTGGTTGCCTATTTTGGTGATGGAGACCAATATGGCTATAGCGATAACTTCCAGGATGCAATTGGAATTCTGGAAGAAAAAATTTCCCAACGAGGCGGTAAAACTGTTGGTTACTGGCCAACTGAGGGATATGACTTTGAGAATTCTAGAGCCTTGAGAAATGGCAAGTTTGTCGGATTGGCACTTGATGAAGGTAGTCAATCTGATTTAACAGATGAGCGAATTAAAACTTGGGTTGCTCAGTTGAAGACAGAATTTGGTTTGTAGAGATTTGGGGCGCACGGCTAGCTGTGCGCCTTTATTGAAGTTGATAATTTGGAAGTTATAGGTATTTATGTCTGATTCATTTGATGTTTTATGGTTAAGTGCCAGTCCTGTTTTACAGCGTTTTGATAAACCATTACTTGAACATTTATCTAGTTATATAAATGTCGCCCAGTGGGAATACCAGCAAACTAAAGATGAAGCTAGTTGCATAGATCAAGCTGTGGATTTGCTGTATGACTTTTTAAAATCGCGCGATCGCCCCGTGCATTTAGCAGGACATGGGATGGGTGGTGCGATCGCCTTAACCTTTGCGCGGCAATTTCCCCAAAAAGTGCGATCGCTAACTCTATTGGGTGTAGCTGCTCAACCTGCAAACAATTGGCAAGCTCACTATTACTTTCAACGACAACTTTTTAGTATCAGCCGTGAGTTAGTTTTAGCAAGTAGCGTTCGCAGTCTTTTTGGAAATCAACCACCTCATACTACTAAAAAGTTAGTAGCTGCCTTAGATAAAGATTTAGAACAATCTCCATCATCACACTCTTTATTTAAGTTGGTTTATTTACCCAAGGGTGGAGTTTCTATGCCAATGATGGTATGTGGTAGCAAGAGTGATCCGGTAGTCAACTCAACTGTATTACATGACTGGTTGAATTGGTTGAAGCCAGAAGATAAACTCTGGGAATGCCCACAAGGGTATCATTTTTTTCACTACTTCTATCCTCAACAGGTTGGCGAACAGATTTTGAGTTTTTGGCAACACCATCATCCGCATCTACTGGAAGCATCTGCATTATCTTTTAGCACTTCTACAAATTAATAACTTTGAGAGTGCGATGTCTGACGACAAGCCTTACGGCTACGCTGTTGTTAAATCTGAGGTGTTTTGGGGTGCGATGCCTTTGGTGTTGGTGGTGCGATCACTAATCATTTTCCCCCTAATATTGATGGTTCATCCTCTCAAGCTGGGTGTAATTATTCAGATAGGCGTTCTTGAAAATAAAGGCGATATAAATTACAAAGGCATTGAACTTCATTTCTTTTAAACTCAATTAAGCCCAGACTACGTAATTTAAAAGTTTGTACAAAGTCTAACGTAACAGGAATTTCACTGTTGATAACTTTTTGCATTGCTGCTTTTAACAACTTATCTTCTTCCAATATTGAAAAATAGCCATGTAAAAAGTCTCTAAATAATCCCTCATCAGTGGGAGCAACTTTCAGAAATTCTTCTAAACTTACAGCAATTTGATATCATTTTTGGTTGTTTAATCCAATAATCTCGCTCCCACTCTGCAACAATTATGCAAAATCTTACCAGAATTACTCGCAATCCTGAAGTGATGGGTGGCAAACCCTGTATTCGGGGAATGCGTATTACTGTTGGTACTGTCGTCGGCTTAATGGCATCTGGTCACAGTAATAGCGACATCCTCAAAGCGTATCCTTACCTCGAAGAAGCCGATATCTATGAGGCACTTGCCTATGCTGCATGGCGGGTTGAAGAGATTGAAGTCTCTCTTATAAGTGCATGAAAATTTTGAATAAAATCCTAGTTTGTAGTGAGCGATTCATCGCTCACTACAAGGATTATTAGGACTCAAGTCCTTACTACAAACTTCAATTTATTTACGCCGAGGTACTTAGTATTAGGGAAATATTGCTAACTCAGTTTCCGGGTCAAAAAAGTGAATTTTCTCTGGGGTTAGCGATAACCAAAGTTGCTCGCCAGGTTGTACAAATCGGTCTGGTGGTATTCGCACTTGTAGATAATTGGCTGTAGTGGCTCTTTGAGATCCCGGTTCGGCAATTTTAACAGCGAGAAAGGAATCGTTGCCGAGATTTTCTACCAAATCTACTTGCACTGGCAGATTTTTGGTGGCAGGCAGACTCAAGTTCAAGTGTTCTGGGCGAATACCTAAAATTAGAGTTTTCCCATCATATTTTTGTAAAGCTTTTCCCCAAACTTCTGGCAGGGTGAAACGAAACTGGGAATGAGTAATCAACTGCGGCGCATGAAATTCTACAGAAATAAAATTCATCGGTGGTGAACCAATGAACTCTGCTACAAAAAGGTTGGCAGGGCGGTTGTAAAGTTCTAGAGGAGAAGCAACTTGCTGAATTTTACCCTCAGACATAATTGCAATACGATCGCCCATTGTCATCGCTTCTGTTTGGTCATGGGTGACGTAAATTGTCGTTGTCCCCAATTGGCGCTGCAATTTGACTATTTGGGCGCGGGTTTCCGCCCGCAGTTTCGCATCTAAGTTAGAAAGCGGTTCATCCATTAAAAATACTTGGGGGTCACGCGCGATCGCTCGTCCCAATGCAACCCGTTGTCTTTGTCCCCCAGATAGCTGTTTGGGTAAGCGTTTCAGCAATGTTTCGATTTGCAACAGTTGGGCAACACTACGCACCTGTTCATCCACCGCCCGTTCTTTGTCAGAAGTGTAGCGCAATCCTTTAGGTAAATTTCTTGTCGCCCCCACAAAAAGATTTTCCGCCCACGTCCGAAGATAAAGGGATGAGGAAGTAATTTCTCCTCTGCTCCCCTGCTCCTCTGCTCCCCTGCTTCCCCTGCGGCGTAACCCAAAGGCGATGTTGTCATACACCGTCATGTGAGGATAAAGGGCGTAATTTTGAAACACCATTGCGATGTCGCGTTCCTTGGGTGGTAAGTCATTGATCAAGCGATCGCCTACCCAGATATTGCCTCCAGTCATCACTTCTAACCCGGCGATTAACCGCAGCAGAGTGCTTTTACCACAACCAGAAGGGCCTACCAGCACCATAAACTCACCATCTGCGATCGTCAGGTTAATCCGCCGCAAAACGTTAACAGTTCCCGCACGTTCTTGCACTGCGTCAATTGTCTCCCCAGGCGTGAGGGGAGATTGGGTTTGTGAGGTAACAGTTTCCCCTTTACGCGAGGAAAAACTTTTATAAACGTTTTCTAAAGTAACTTGGGACACAACTAATTTGGGGATTGGGCATGGGGCATTGGACAAATGACAAATGACTAATGACCAATGACAGTTTAGCGCCAATCATAATACACCTTCAGGGTAAATACGAAAAGTTAAAAAAATAGCTTGCACCATCAAAAGCAAACTACCCTAAATTTAAGGGCTGTCAGGAGGTGTTGTGATGACTACCGATGTACCTAAAAATCTTTACCAAGACCCAAGTATTAACCCTATCCATGACATTATAGACGTACAAACCACAGATTGTTGCATTGTGGGTGGAGGCCCAGCAGGAGCAGTATTGGGGCTGTTATTAGCGCGTCAAGGCATTTCGGTGATGCTGTTGGAAGCACACAAAGACTTTGATCGCGACTTTCGCGGCGATACGATTCATCCGTCGGTGATGGAAATTATGGAGGAATTGGGACTTAGCGATCGCTTGCTAGGACTTCCCCATACCAAAATGCGCCAAATTAGTATTCAAACTCCTGAAGATACTGTCACATTCGCAGATTTTAGCCATCTGAAAACCCATTATCCCTACATTACAATGCTTCCCCAGGTGAAATTCCTGGAGTTCATCACCCAAGAAGCACAAAAATATCCTAGTTTCCATCTGGTGATGGGTGCGAATGTGCAGGAATTAATTACGGAAAATGGCGCAATTCAAGGTGTCCGCTATCGGGGAGGCGGTGGTTGGCATGAAATCCGAGCAATACTGACAGTGGGTGCAGACGGTCGCCACTCACGTTTACGCCACCTGGCTGAGTTTGAATCCATCGAAACTTCGCCGCCAATGGATGTCCTCTGGTTTCGCCTACCGCGTCAGCCAGAAGACCCAGAGGGGGGAATGGGGCGCTTTGGTCAAGGTAAGCTAATCGCCATGCTTGACCGTGGTGATGAGTGGCAACTTGCCTATATTATTCCTAAAGGAGGCTATCAACAGCTAAGGGCTGCGGGTTTGGAGGAATTAAAAAAATCTTTTGTCGAAGTAGTGCCAGAATTCCAGCAACGCATCCAAAATTTACATGATTGGTCACAAATAGCTTTTCTCTCTGTCGAGTCCAGCCGTGTCAAACGTTGGTATCATCCAGGACTGTTACTCATCGGTGATGCAGCTCATATAATGTCCCCCGTTGGTGGAGTTGGTATTAACTACGCGATTCAAGATGCTGTAGTTACGGCGAATGTACTCAGCAAACCGCTCAAAAACCGACAAGTACAACTTAGCGATCTAGCAAAAGTACAACGTCAACGCGAGTTGCCCACACGCATCATTCAGGCGTTTCAAACTTTTGTCCAAAAGCGCGTATTGGCCCCGGTTCTCACCTCAAATCGCACCTTTGTACCACCTGCGTTTTTGCGCTTACCCATCTTGCGCGACCTTCCAGCCAGGTTGATCGCCTTGGGTGTTTTTCCAGTTCATGTCAAGGCTTAATTTTTGCCAAGAATTTTTTCTATTTAATCAATAAGTGGTACAATTATACTACTATATGCAGAATTGAATGCTCAATTTAGTCAAGCGAGGGTGGCGAACAGTATACTCAATGCTGTTCAAAGCGATCGCTTGGCTTTTATGCTAGAAAGGACTAAAAACCAGAGCAGATGTAGGAAATTTGTTCAAACATTATTAAAAAATGCAAACGATTAAACCTATCTAGATATTAATTGGCACTACATAGAAAAACCCCCTCTTTTTGAATCAGTACTTTTTGCAGTCAGGAGTAATTTTAATGAACAGCTGCGTTTTGATGGCAGAAATTATCAACGAGCCGCAACTCCGCTATACGGCGGATAATCTGGGAGTCACGGAAATGCTGGTGCAGTTTCCCAATTCTCAGAAACCAGAAGATCCACCAGCTACTCTGAAAGTTGTCGGCTGGGGGAATTTAGCGACGGAAATTCAGCAAAACTACCACCAAGGCGATCGCGTCATCCTGGTAGGACGTTTAA
>CAXUOL010000520.1:0-5314 GCA_964252435.1 uncultured Nostoc sp. | reverse complement strand
AATGCTGAAGCTTGGGGTTTGGCAAAAATCATTCTTCCTGCTGTAGTTTGCAAAGCACTGGTGACTACTACTCGCAATTCACCACCCACATAACTGCTACCTTCTTCAACGACTACCATTGTGCCGTCATCTAAGTAGCCAATGCCTTGACTGGGTTCTTTGCCTTCCTTAAGTATTTTTAAATCCAGGTTGTCACCAGGTAAATAACTGGGACGAACGGCATTCACTAAATCATTCACATTCAAAACAGGTACTTTCTGAACACTGGCAACTTTAGACAAGTTGTAGTCGTTGGTTAGCAGTGTACCGCTAATTTCTTGGGCGAAGCGTACTAACTTGGCATCCACTGTGGGAATATCTTCGTAGTCAACTGCATTAATCAGGATGCGATCGGGATAATCTTCCTTAATCCGGTTGAGAATTTCTAGTCCTCTCCTTCCCCGTACCCGCTTTTGGTCTTTGCTAGCATCCGCGACTTGTTGGAGTTCTTGCAAGACAAACTGCGGTACAAGAATTTGCCCTTCTAAAAACCCTGTTTCTAGTAAGGCTTCAATGCGACCATCAATAATACAGCTAGTATCTAAAACTTTGGTATTGGCTGGTTTTAATGTTCCTTCCACTACCATCGATTCGACAGTGTTGGGATTAATGAACCGCAATAAACCTCGTCCGTGGGTATCTGCCAAATTCATGCCAGTGACGGAAAGGATGATACTACCGACAACTGCCACTAATGGCTTAATAAATCCAAAATCTGCTGGGATCGGGAGCAAAAATAGTGGAGCTAGCATCAGGTTGGCTAGTAATAGCCCAATCACTAAGCCGATCGCACGAGTTAAGATCGCTTCCAGAGGCATTTCTTTGACTTGTGATTCTAGGCGACGATATGTCGTCTGGAAACTCAGCCCGATCGCACCACCAATAATAGCGGCAAAGACGGCAACAACTAAGCGTAAAGCTTCTAGATTCGTTACTTGATCTAGCGTCCCATTGGGTAGTAGTTCAATGCTGTAGAACCCTATTCCCGACGCTGCTAGGATAAATGAGAAAATAATAATGGCGTCAAGCATGGTTGTCTTGTTTTCCTGCAACTGTGTTAACCGATAAAGTTAAGTATTTTTTATTTCATCGGTAAGATAAACTCATCAATATTAACTTACACTAGGGGTTTAGGCTGACAATATCTGCAATTATTATAACCAAAGGCTTTTATCTTAATATTTTTCATTATTTTGTTGTAAAAAGACAAAAACTTGTAAATAAACTACTTATTTTGTAAGAATTCAGAATCCAGAATCCAGAAGTCAGAATTAAGAAGAGTTTGATATCCAAACTTAATAATTTTAATAAAATCAAGAAGTTATTACACTCTTAATTTTACAATTATTCTGACTCCTGATTCCTGACTCCTGACTCCTGAATTCTTACCTCATTTTCATTGTCTCTAATTCGCAGTTGGATTAACTTAAAACTTTTCTCAAAATGAGTAAAAAATTTAGTATTTCTGGAATTGCGAGTTCTGCTTATGTGCATATTCCCTTTTGCAGACGGCGGTGTTTTTATTGTGATTTTCCGGTGTCTGTTGTGGGCGATCGCTTGCGGGGCGAAACATCTGGTACTATTTCCCAATATGTTGAGGTGCTATGTCAAGAAATTGCCATTACACCAGCATTTGGTCAACCTCTGAAGACAATTTTCTTCGGTGGTGGTACTCCTTCGCTGCTATCAATAGAGCAGCTACAACGGATACTGACAGAGCTAGAGAAGCATTTTGGGATTGCGTCTGGGGCAGAGATTTCTATGGAAATTGACCCAGCCACTTTTGATTTAGCCCACATAGCAGGCTATCGCAGTGCAGGCGTGAACCGGGTAAGTTTGGGTGTACAAGCCTTTCAATCAGAATTATTGCAAAGGGCGGGGCGATCGCACTCAGTTGAAGATATTTTTGCAGCTGTGGAACTAATCCACCAAGTCGAGATTCCCGAATTTAGTTTAGACCTAATTTCTGGGTTGCCGCATCAGTCTTTAGATCAATGGCAGGATTCTCTCTTAAAAGCTGTGGCACTTGTACCCACTCACATTTCCATTTACGATCTTACCATCGAACTAGGTACAGCCTTTGGTCGTTACTACAAACCTGGCGATACTCCTTTGCCTACGGATGAAGCCACAGTCAGAATGTACCAGATGGGGCAGCAGATTTTAACTAGTGCAGGTTATGAGCATTATGAAATTTCCAATTATGCTCAACCTGGTCATCAGTGTCAGCATAATCGAGTGTATTGGGAAAACCGCCCTTATTATGGCTTTGGTATGGGTGCAGCGAGTTATGTTGAAGGGAAGCGGTTCACCCGTCCGCGCAAAACTAGGGAGTATTACCAGTGGGTACAAGCTGGCGGTGTAATTGATTGTGATGTGACTCCCCCAAAGGAAGTATTGTTAGAAACGTTAATGTTGGGATTGCGTTTGGCAGAGGGTTTGAGTTTGGCGACGTTGGCGGAGGCGTTTGGGGAAGAGAAGGTAGAGGAAATTTGCAGGTGTTTGCAAGAGTATTTTGATAAAGGTTGGGTGGATGTTGCAGAAGGAAGGTTGCGTTTGATTGATCCCCAAGGATTTTTGTTTTCTAATGTGGTGTTAGCGGAATTGTTTGATAAGTTGGGGTGACGAACTGCTGATGCAAAAAAATAAAGTTAGAAAAGCTGTGATTCCGGTAGCTGGTTTCGGTACTCGTTTGTTTCCAGCTACTAAAGTTGTCAAAAAAGAACTTTTCCCGATTATCGATCGAGATGGTAGGGCAAAACCTGTGATTCTCGCAATTATTGAAGAGGCAATTAATGCTGGGATTACAGAAGTAGGAATTGTGGTGCAGCCAGATGACAAAGAAATATTTGCAGATTTATTGAAAAACCCACCCAAAAAAGAACTTTTAGAGAAACTTTCACCGCAAAATCAAGAATATAGTCGATATCTGGAAGATTTGGGTAGCAGAATTACTATTTTGTTACAAAAGGAACAATTAGGCTATGGTCATGCGGTATTTTGTGCCAAGGATTGGGTAAAAAATGAGCCGTTTTTGCTGATGTTGGGCGACCACATTTATGCATCTGACATTGAAAAATCTTGTGCGCGTCAAATTTTAGATGTTTTTGAACAAGTTAATCAAAACGTTGTTGGCTTAACTACAATGCCAGCAGAAATTATTCATAAAGCTGGGTGTATAACAGGAGTTTGGCAAGAGTTAAACTCGATTTTGTCAGTTACACAACTCTATGAAAAACCGACTATAGAGTATGCACAACAGCATTTACGTGTAGAAGGAATGTCAAAAAATAATTTTTTAGGTATATTTGGCTTATATTTACTAACGCCGAAAATTTTTGACTTTCTAGCAGAACATATCAACCAAAATTTCCGAGAACGAGGTGAATTTCAGTTAACATCTTGTCTTGAAAAATTGCGTCAGGAAGAGGGAATGACAGGATATGTTGTTAAAGGCAAGTGTTTTGATACAGGTTTGCCAGATGCTTATCGTCAGACAATGATTGATTTTAGAAAAATATAGATTAATCTCAGTTCAATTCGTTTGTCTGGGAGGATCTCACTTTTTAAGATGGCTCAAGCAGATAGTAATCTATTGAGGTAAGCAAGGACTTGAGGTATCTTGAAACTATACCGTTTAATTTACCCCTGGTGACAGCCTCCTGTTTTCTTGTTAAAGCAGTTTTTAGGTAGATGAGTTACAAAATGCAGGACACAAAATCAGAGACAAAAAATTTCTACTTCCTTCCTACTGACTTGAAAGTGGGTTTAGGGGTGTAAGGGTGTGGGGTGTAGGGGAAAGCCAGATTTTCATGCAAGGCTTTTGAAATTTTTTCATCGGGACTGCCTCCTTAAAAAACTACCTCAAAACTAGCGGTAGTTAGAGTCGGAAAAGAGGTAGCATCCAATTGTGCAAATTTACCCCCGGAATTAATCTCAGCAAAATCAGCCGCCGAACCATTAGGGTTATAAAAGAGACTACCATTTGCGCTATTATAAACGATCGCCGCACTACTACTTGCAGCTAAAGTATCATTCGTCACTGTGGCAAAGTCTGCGGAATTTAATTTAGTCGGAAAGACTGAGTTACTTAGAGCGGTAAAGGTAGATTTAGATAGTTGGATCTTGTCTTGCTCAGGAGTGAAGTCAGTAATAATATCAACTCCGAGTTCCCTAATATTAAACTTTGATCCTGTTGCAAATGCAAACTTATCTGAACCAGCGCTTCCTTCTAGTAAGTCATCCCCACTATCTCCCTGTAGGTAATCGTTGCCTTGATCCCCAATCAGAACATCTTTTCCACTACTGCCAAAAAGAATATCATCACCGTTGCCCCCCAGAAGGTTGTCGTCATCACTACCCCCATCTATTCTGTCTGCACCAAATCCACCAAAAAGGATGTCAGAACCTGCCCCCCCATCGATGTAATGATTACCAATAACACTAGAAAGCAAAATACTGTCATCACCATCCCCAGCAAAAATAACCTTATTGCCAGCCGAAAAATTTACCCAACTAAAGGTATCGTCTCCATTGGTTGTAGTGACATCAGTACTGATCACATTTCTGGCTCGAGCAACTGCCTCTTTGATGACATCAGCAAGATTCTCACTTTTAGAACCAAGAGTCAGTACACCACCTCGACCAAGCTGGGTAACTAGTGTCTCGTAATCGGCTGCAACATTACTCGTAGTTAGAAAAATTGGAATAATGTTATTTGCTTCTAGCGCAGTTTTTACTTGTTCGATCTTTGGATAATCTTCATGAGTATCAGCTATCCCATCTCCATTATTGGCAATATTATCACTTGGCCTAACTGCTGCACGATCGCCAGCAACGTGATAAATACCATCGGTGGCTATTATAACAACACGAAACGAACCGACTCTGTAACCAAGACTGCCGCCGCTATCTAAAGCTGCGAACAAGAGTGCAAATAATTGTGATTCTGGCCCATCATTGCCACCAAAAGCTTCAAAGTCAAAGATTTTGTCTTTAATTGTTGTGACATTATTTGTCAAAGCGACTTCTGCTTGATATACATAGTCAGCGTAACCTCCAAAAGGCGGAATCGGCTTATCTTTGAAAGAGGCAATACCAAATTTCAGGTGATCACCAAAGATACTTGCTAAAGTCGGATTGGTTAAGCGATTTACCGTCGCCGGAAGTACAGCTTTAAGCTGGACTAAATTCTCATTAGATGATGATGTTAAGTCTTGTAGCAGAACAATATCAGATACTAAAGTCATAGTTTTTCCCTCTGACTTGAAAGTGG
>CAXUOL010000519.1:0-5318 GCA_964252435.1 uncultured Nostoc sp. | reverse complement strand
TTACAACGCCTGAATGCGGGGAGAATGCAGCCTAGCTTCCATCCCTGCGATTTAGTCGAATTTGTCAGCCAAATAGTGGAATCTTTTCGTCCCTACTGCGAGAAAAAGAAACTGCATCTTGTCACCCAGCTAGATGAATGTTCGACGGTGTACTTGGACATGGAAAAATTTGACAAGGTAGTTTATAACCTCTTGTCAAATGCCATGAAGTTTACTCCCGAAGGTGGGACGATCGGTGTCAGACTAAAATCTGAGCGCGATCGTTGCATCTTGCAAGTACAAGATACTGGAATTGGTATTGTTAAAGAACAAATCCCTCACCTATTTGAGCGTTTTCGCCAAGCTGAAGGTTCAGCAAATCGTTCCTATGAAGGCAGTGGTTTGGGTTTAGCTTTAGTTAAAGAATTAGTAGAATTACATGGTGGTCAAGTCACTGTGGAATCAGTTTATGGTAAAGGTACTACCTTTAGTTTATGGCTGGTGACTGGAAATGCTCATTTACCTGCACAGCAAGTACTAGAAAAGCCTATCGAACTGAATACGAATCGCGCTAGTGTAGAATTGGCTGATTTAGAACTAGTAGAGTCAACAACAGACAATATTGAAGATATTACAATAAACCTCTCCCCCAGTGTTGATACTAAAGACTTAGCACTTAAGACTCAGCACTCAATTTTAGTTGTAGATGACAACCCCGATTTGCGAACCTATGTATCTGAGATTTTCCGCCGTAATGGCTATCATGTACAGACGGCTCGTAATGGTCATGAAGGGCACAGTAAAGCTAAGGAAATTATACCCAGCTTGATTGTGACTGACTTAATGATGCCCTTAGTGAGCGGACTTGAGATGATTCAGATGATCCGCAATGAGGAGACGTTGAAGGGAACACCAGTCATTCTGCTGACAGCGAAAGTAGACGAAGAAACCCGCATCGAAGGTACAGAACATGGCGCAGACGCTTATTTAGCAAAACCATTCAACGATCGGGAACTTTTGGCGGAAGTTCGCAATCTTTTAGCGTTGAAAGAAAATGAACGGCGAATTGTGGAGTTAAATACTTATTTAACGGAATCGGTGCTAAAGCGGTTTTTGCCTGCTGTGTTAGTGCAAAAAGCCGCAACCGGAGATTTAACGTTAGATTTGCGCCCAGAACCACGCTTAATTACAGTTTTATTTAGCGACATTGTGGGTTTTACACAGCTAGCCAATACTCTCAGATCCCGACGAGTCGCGGAGTTGCTAAATGAATATTTAGAAGCCATGACCAAAGTTGTCTTTAGCAATGGCGGCACTGTAGATAAATTTATGGGAGATGCTATCTTAGCTTTATATGGAGCGCCGGAAGAACTAACTCCTAATGAACAAGTACGTCGTGCTATTAATACAGCAAGAGCAATGCACCGCTCACTGGCTGATTTGAACCAGCGCTGGCGAGAGCAAGGTGTATTCGATAGCGACAAACTTACTAGCGTACAGTTTCGGTGCGGTATTCACCAAGGTACTGCTGTTGTGGGGATGTTTGGTAGCGCTGAACGTGCCGATTATACTGCTATTGGCCCAAGTGTAAATATTGCCGCAAGGTTGCAAGCCGCTGCTGTTCCCGGTACAATCCTGGTTTCTGCTGCCGTAGCAGATTATTTACAGGAAGGAGAAATTACTAAAGGTAGTCCACTAGAACTTAAAGGAGTAGATGAAACTGTTTTGACTTTCGCTGTTACACCAGAGGTAATGGTTAATCGCTAAAATTTAGACTGGTATTTTAAAGCATTACCAATGAGTAAAAGTGCATAATCATATCCAGTTTATATAATATGACACCATCGGTTGCAGATAAAACACCAATTCCAGCCAGGGTCTGGAGACGACACACCGATCCACCAGGTTTGTGGATTTTTGTCGTTGTCAGTTCAGTCTCTCTGCACTTGCTGGTGTTCTGGCTGATGCGCTCATCTAATGCATTTAGTCTGTGGTTTCCCCAGCAAAATCAATCTGCTGTTCCCATCGAATTGATAGAAATTGCTCCTAAAACAAAATCAATAATCAAATCAAAATCAACAGCCAAAATAGTTTCGTCAAAGCCACTATCCTCAACTCAAAAGTCTGTACCAACACGTTCATCACAAACAGCACGAACTACGCCTAAAAATCAAGATTTTGGCGCAATAAATTCCCCTGAGAATCTCCAGAAAAAGAGCCGAATTTACGCCTCTCAACCTAATAGCGAAACCTCTAGACAACAGATAGTCCCCACGCCAACACCGACACCTGTAGCTAAAATTACACCGAAACCTACACCTAAAGCCACACCAAAACCTACACCTAAAGCCACACCGACACCTACAGTTCCAGTTAGTAATTTACCTTGGAAGCGTCGTCAAGAAATTAAACTGGGAAAGGGAACGCAACTACCAACAGGTATTCCATCAAATCGACCAGTTTCAGAACCTGAAAATAGGGAAACTCCAGCAACTTCAACTAGGGAAACTCCAACAACTTCAACTAGAGAAACTCCAGCAACTTCAACTAGGGAAACTCCAACAACTTCAACTAGAGAAACTCCAGCAACTTCAACTAGGGAAACTCCAGCAACTTCAAATGGGGGAGCATCGATTGCAGTAGTAGCTCCCTTATCTAAAGATGAAGTGATTAGGTTGATACAATCAGGAGGATTCCGACAAGGTTCTTTACCCGACGTTATCGCTTTATACAGAGGAAGCAACACAAAACAATTAGACCCAAGTTTTCTTGTTCACAATTCGGGACTTGAGCCAGCACAACTCTTAGCTAGCTTGATAATTGATCAGAATGGCAACTTTCGACAAGCTGTAGTTCTAGAAATAGAACCAGCAACACTGCAAAGTGAAAAAAGCACATACGAGCAAGTCCTCAATGAAGTTTTCAAAACAGAAAACTTTATTGCTGCCCACAATAACGATGGCACAAAACCAGAATTGAGCAATTTGTATGTCAGGATCAAAATTCAACCTGCTAATTCCAAATAAATAGTTGAATTTTTGCAAAAACTGTGTTATGTTTATGGGGTTGGAAATTTGCGGGCGTAGTTTAGTGGTAAAACTATAGCCTTCCAAGCTATTAATGCGGGTTCGATTCCCGCCGCCCGCTTAGAAAAAACTCTCAAATATGCCACAGTAAGAAGTAAGTCTGAATCTTGGTAAAATAATTAGTTAAACAGCAATTATATATTTTGCAGTGTGCAGAAATAGCTTGATACTAAGAGTAGCCAAATTCAAGACCGGATCAGGAATCAGGAAGACTTTCTTCAACGAGATCCGCATCCTTGCTATTTACCTACTTGTTGTTTGATAGTTGGCAGTACTCTGGAAATCTCCCAATACGTTTTGATTTTTTAAATATAGAATTGCTGCTAATTGAGATTTTCTAGGCGAATGCGTGGATCGGCTGCTTTGAGCATCAAATCGGCGATTAAATTGCCAACAATCAGCAGTACTGCGCCCATTACCAAGCTTGCCATTAATAAATATAAATCTTGAGCTTGTAAAGCCTGTAAAGTCAACCTCCCTAAACCAGGCCAGTTGAAGAAAAATTCGGCAATGAAGGCACCATTTAATAAACCAGCTAATTCAAAACCCAATAAGGTAATTAAGGGATTTATAGCGTTGCGGAGTGCATGAACGTAGATGACGCGGTTTTCTGGCAAACCTTTGGCACGAGCCGTTTGGATGTAATCTTGACGCAGAACATCTAATAATTCGCCGCGAGTGATGCGTTGCAAACCAGCAAAACTAGTAATTGAGAGTGCGATGGTGGGTAAAATCATGTGCCAGCCGATATCTAAGATTCTGCCAAACCACGACAGTTCTGAGTGATTGATGCTAGTCATGCTACCCACTGGGAAAAACGGTGAGGTGATTTGGGCTAAAACCAACAGCGCTAAGGCAGTAATGAAACTGGGAAAGCCTTGTCCGGCGTAACTAATCACCTGTAAAATCCGGTCTGCTGGCTTATTTTGTTTGACAGCGGCAAAGATCCCTAGAGGGATGGCGATCGCCCATGTGACAATTAAAGATGCGATCGCTAATAGCAAAGTCGCTGGTACTCGTTCCCACAACAGCGATGCTACTGAACGTTGATAAATAAAACTCGTGCCAAAATCCCCTTTGGTCAAGATTCGCCATAGCCACAGCCCAAATTGCTCTGGCCAAGACTTATCTAGACCAAACTGCCGTTTGATTTCCTCAATTCTTTCTGGAGATATCTTCGGATTTTGCCGCAGCGTATCTACATAATCACCAGGAGCGAGTTGAATGATGAAAAACGACAACGCTGACGCCAACAACAAAGTTAGCAGTGCCTGCAATAGCCGCTTTGCCACATAAACAAAAGTTTCGCTCGTGACTAGCCTGATTAGCCAATCCCGACCTGTCTCCAAGGAAATTTTCGTAGATGTCATTTATATTTTGTCCTTTGTCATTTGTCCTACCCTGCGGGAAGCCGCTGGCGCGTCTATGTCATTTGTTCTTTGTCCTTCGTCATTTGCCAGTTGTTTTGCTATTGACCAATGACTGATGACTAATGACCAATGACTAGTGACTAATATTCAATTAAAGAGATAATCGGCACGTCTGGCAAATATGTACGCCCTTGTAAATCCCGTAGCTCGATAATAAACCCAAATCCTACTACTTCGCAGCCAATTTTCTGCACCAACTTTGCTGTGGCACTTGCAGTTCCACCTGTGGCAATCAAATCGTCCACAATCAAAACTCGGCTACCTTGGTGTAAAGCGTCTTGATGCACTTCTAGGCAATCTGTACCGTACTCTAGTTGGTATTCAATTGAGTGAACGGCTGCTGGTAACTTCCCTTTTTTGCGGATGGGAATAAAACCAGCTCCTAATTTATAAGCCAGAGGTGAACCAAAAATGAATCCCCTCGACTCCATACCAATGACATAATCAGCTGTTATTCCAGCTTCATTGCATTTTTGTGTTAAAAAGTCAATAGTATAGCGCAGCCCCTGTGGATCGCGCAGTAACGTAGTAATATCCCGAAATAAAATTCCGGGTTTCGGGAAATCTGGAATGTCACGAACGAGAGACTTTAAATCCATAAAATTGGGAATTGGGAATTGGGAATTGGGAATTGGGAATTGGGAATGGGAGCAGGGGGAGCAGGAGGAGAAAATAACTTTTAACTCCTAACTCCTAACTCCTAACTCAGCACGGGCTAAACGCCCCGCTACCGCTAACAGCACTCCCAACGCCCAATGCCCAATGCCCAATTTCAGATACCTGAAAAATCGTACACTATAATGTCATACGCTGGGGGTCGAGG
>CAXUOL010000518.1:0-5335 GCA_964252435.1 uncultured Nostoc sp. | reverse complement strand
CCTAATTTTTAAAGGAGATTGCTTATGTCAATGGTTACTTTACCTGGATTAAAAGAATTAATTGAAAGTATAAGTCGCGATCGCAATTTACCCCGGCTTGCAGTTCAATCAGCGATTAGAGAAGCCCTACTCAAAGGCTATGAACGTTATCGCCGCGCCCAAAATTTAGAGCGCAGACAGTTTGACGAAGATTATTTTGAAAATTTTGAAGTAGAACTCGATATTGAAGAAGAAGGATTTCGCGTCCTTTCCACCAAAACCATTGTTGAAGAAGTAGATAACACAGACCACCAAATTTCCCTAGACGAAGTTCAACAAGTCGCTCCCGAAGCGCAGTTAGGTGACTCTGTGGTGCTGGATGTTACCCCCGACCAAGGAGAATTTGGTCGGATGGCGGCGATGCAAACTAAGCAAGTATTGGCGCAAAAATTACGGGATCAACAGCGCCAAATGGTGCAAGAAGAGTTCCAAGATTTAGAAGGAACTGTTCTCCAAGCAAGAGTCCTGCGGTTTGAGCGGCAATCAGTGGTTCTAGCAGTTAGCAGCGGCTTTGGTCAGCCAGAAGTAGAAGCCGAATTACCAAAGCGGGAACAGTTGCCCAACGATAATTATCGGGCAAATGCCACCTTCAAGGTATATCTGAAAAAAGTCTCCCAAGGTCAGCAACGAGGGCCACAGTTGCTTGTGTCTCGTGCTGATGCTGGTTTGGTAGTTTATCTTTTCGCCAACGAAGTCCCAGAAATCGAAGATGAGGTGGTACGGATTGTTGCCGTAGCTAGGGAGGCAAACCCCCCTTCCCGTTATGTCGGACCCCGAACTAAAATAGCAGTAGATACTCTCGATCGCGATGTAGACCCAGTAGGCGCTTGTATTGGAGCTAGGGGATCGCGAATTCAAGTCGTAGTCAACGAATTACGCGGTGAAAAAATAGATGTAATTCGCTGGTCGCCAGACCCAGCAACATACATTGCTAATGCCTTAAGTCCAGCACGGGTAGATGAAGTACGCCTGATGGACCCAGAATCGCGGCAAACTCACGTACTTGTAGCTGAAGATCAATTGAGTTTGGCCATTGGGAAAGAAGGGCAAAACGTCCGTTTGGCAGCCCGTCTGACTGGTTGGAAAATAGACATTAAAGACAAAGCTAAGTATGACTATGCGGCAGAGGATACCAAATTTGCAGCCGTCAGAACAAAATATCAATCAGAGGAATCAGAGGAAGACGATCTCGAATATGAAGAAGAATTTGAGGATGAAAATCAGAACGAATTAGAAGAGGAAGATAGTTTTGACAATAACGATGATGAATAATTGATTAATTTTGTAAAGTTTTGATACTGTAAGATTGTAGTCTCAGTCTTAAGGATTATTTTCTCAAAAGCTACTTGGTATAAGTAAAAAATAGTAATAATAAACTTCTTTTTACATCCCAAATCCTGGACTGAGATCGCAAAGAACCGATGAAACCAAATTATCGGCGCTGTATTAGTTGCCGGAAAGTAGGCTCAAAAGATGAGTTTTGGCGGATTGTCCGCGTCTTTCCATCGGGAAAGGTACAATTGGATCAGGGCATGGGGCGTTCTGCCTATATTTGTCCAGAAACGAGTTGCTTACAAGCGGCTCAAAAAAAAAATCGACTAGGGCGATCGCTACATGCATCAGTGCCAGAAGCACTGTACCAAAGCTTGTCGCAACGTCTAGCCCGCAGTAATACCCAAAACCAAATTTAGTTGGAACAACTTTGTGACGTAATCATCAGAGGAATTGTGTCGAAAGCCGAAGTCGCGCTTTCACCACACTCCCTATTGATCGTTAAGGTTAGTGCCAAAATAGTAAATGGGTGTAAAAGGCATTCGACTCTCCAATAACGAGGGGCGAGGCAACATTCCCAGAACAAAATGTAATCGATTGTGTTGTGGAAGACTCAGAATCAACAAAACAAGAAACTACAAAATGGCAACCTGGTAGCGCTCAGGCGCAGTTCGGCGTCAAGGGTTCCTATAAAAATCTTTTATTTAAGAAATTTTTATGGGTATCCCTCAACCATCATTCCTGGTGGGGATGCCATTATTAAACCGAAACATCTCTCTTTCCTGATTGGAGGCACCGGCAAAAACTGAACGGCAGTCTAAAAACAGTAATCCAAGGATGGAGATGTCGCACTCCCAGGCAACCATCCGCTAAAACTGTAAATTAAAGGGGAAGAGTGGATGAACAACGGCAAAGTTAGAATTTATGAATTATCAAAGGAATTGAATTTGGATAACAAAGAGCTACTAGCAATTTGCGACCAGCTCGATATTGCGGTCAAAAGCCATAGCAGCACGATTTCAGAATCCGAGGCAGAAAACATCCGAGCGGCAGCAGAAAAGCTTGCAGCTACGAATGTGTCAGCCAAAAAGGAACTAGGTACAACCAGCCAGAAGCCAAATTCACCACCCAACGGCGGACGTAACCGACCTGCTGCACCCCACAAACAGCAAATTTTGGAAATACGCAAACCCAAAATATTGAGAAATACTACTCCCAACGCCCCAGAGGCGTCAGTTGCTAACAATACCCAAGCTGCCTTGTCTGAAGCTAATCCTCCCTCTCCGCCACGGCCTTTCGCTACACCAGTCTCACCCCAAAAACCGGCAGCACCAACTCGACCTGTGCCCCGGACTCAATCTGAGACTCAAGAGCAATCTTTGATCGCTGACTTGGAACAAACGCCTAATCCAAGTCCAGCACCGGAAAAAATAGCATCCCAAAAACCGGAAAAAATAGTTCCACCCAGACCGAAATCGGAAAAACCGATCAAACCACAACTAGTTTCTCCTCCAGCCAGACCGGCGGCAGAAGAAGCGCAGGTGGTAGATGAGTCACCAGTATCTCAGGCAGATAAACCGATCCTCAAACGCGACCAACGGCAACGACCTGCAGAAGGCGATCGCGAACAAATTAAGCCAAGAGTCGCTAAACTGCCAACAGACCAGTCTCCATCATCTGCGCCACAAAGGACAAGTCGTCCTACCCCTGCACCCAGCAGACCAGAGCAGAGAGGCAATAGACCATCTGCACCATCACAACTGGGAGAGGGACAAAGACCAAGGCCTGCACGTCCAGGTGAAGCTGTAGCAGCCGCAATGCCGATCGCTACTCCACCCAGACAGATGTCAGGAATAGCGGGCAAATCTCAAGGATTGGGTGATGAACCAGTCACACCGGATCTCATCGATTTGAAACGCCCAAGTCCGCCTCGACCGACCAAAGGCGGCAAAAAGTGGGTAGAAGAGGAAATAATTGACGAAGTTAAAGAAAAGGCAAAAGCTGGCGTCAAAGGCAAGCGAATCAAACCCATACTTGATGATGAGTTTGAAGAAGATTTGCTCGATGATGACGATATAGATTCACCAGCCACAGTCCAAGTCAGCCTTTCTATCGCTCGTCCTCCCAAACCGAAAGCAACTCGACCTGTACAGATGCCAGGTGCAACCCTTGCTAGCGCCCCAACTGCAAGAGCCAGAAAGTCTGGTTCCAGGTCTGGTTCCAAGTCTGGTTCTGGGCGCGACCATCACCAAAACCGTCGCCAAGAAGCCGAGACAAAACGCGATCGCCCCGAAAAAGTGACGATCACAGGGCCGTTGACTGTGCAAGAACTGTCTGACGTATTAGGCGTTGCCGATACAGAGATTGTCAAAATCCTGTTCCTTAAAGGTATGGCAGTGAGTATCACTCAAAATCTAGATATTCCCACAATTACCCTGGTAGGAAAAGAACTAGAAATAGAAGTCGAAACCGCCGAACGAGAAGCAGAAGCTCGGAAAATCACGGAAATGGTCGGCGCAGAAGACCTAGAATATCTCCACCGCCGTCCGCCAGTCGTGACAATTATGGGTCACGTAGACCACGGTAAAACAACCCTGCTCGACTCAATCCGCAAAACCAAAGTGGCTGCTGGCGAAGCTGGCGGGATCACTCAACACATTGGTGCATACCATGTGGATGTGGAACATGAGGGCAAACCACAGCAGATAGTCTTCTTGGATACTCCTGGTCACGAAGCCTTTACAGCTATGCGGGCACGAGGAGCGCGGGTAACAGATATTGCCGTCTTAGTAGTAGCTGCTGATGATGGTGTCCGTCCCCAAACTATTGAAGCAATTAGCCACGCCCAAGCTGCCGGAGTGCCAATTGTTGTTGCAATCAACAAAATTGACAAAGAAGGGGCACAGCCAGAGCGGGTTAAACAAGAACTGACTCAGTATGGTCTGACATCAGAAGACTGGGGCGGTGAGACAATCATGGTTCCCGTAAGTGCCATCAGAGGTGAAAATCTGGATACACTCTTAGAGATGATTCTCTTAGTAGCAGAGGTTGCAGAACTATCTGCCAACCCAGATCGCACCGCCAAAGGAACTGTCATTGAAGCACATCTGGATAAAGCTAAGGGAGCAGTTGCTACTTTGCTAATTCAGAATGGTACCCTGCATGTAGGAGATATCTTAGTAGCTGGCTCGGCTTTCGGTAAAGTCCGGGCGATGGTAGATGACAGAGGCAAGAGAGTAGACATTGCTTCTCCTTCCTTTGCTGTCGAGGTACTAGGTTTAAGTGATGTGCCAGCAGCCGGCGACGAGTTTGAGGTCTTCCAGAACGAAAAAGAAGCCAGAGCACTCGCTAGCGATCGCGCCGACAGACAACGCCTATCGCGCCTGTTACAGGGACGTGTTACCCTGACAACGCTCTCGGCTCAAGCACAAGAAGGCGAGTTGAAAGAACTCAACTTGATCTTGAAAGGAGACGTACAAGGTTCGGTGGAAGCGATCGTCGGAGCGCTCAAGCAAATCCCGCAAAATGAAGTCCAAATTCGGATGCTGTTGGCTACAGCTGGGGAAATTACCGAGACAGATATCGACTTAGCAGCTGCCAGTAACGCTGTAATTATTGGTTTCAACACCACCTTTGCCAGTGGCGCTAGACAAGCCGCCGATGAAGCAGGTGTCGATGTCCGGGAATATAACGTCATCTACAAACTCCTAGAAGATATCCAAGATGCCTTGGAAGGTCTTTTGGAACCAGAGTTAGTGGAGGAACCCTTGGGTCAAACCGAAGTCCGTGCCGTCTTCCCAGTCGGTCGTGGTGCGGTTGCCGGTTGCTACGTTCAATCTGGCAAGCTAGTTCGTAACTGCAAAGTCAGAGTGCGACGCGGCGGTAAGGTGATCTATGAAGGCGTTCTTGACTCCTTAAAACGGATGAAAGAAGATGCTCGTGAGGTCAACGCCGGTTATGAATGCGGTGTCGGCATGGATAAATTCAATGATTGGGTTGAAGGTGACATCATCGAAGCCTATCA
>CAXUOL010000517.1:2889-5340 GCA_964252435.1 uncultured Nostoc sp. | reverse complement strand
ACACCACCGAGGGATTTTAGATGATTCCAATCATGGTTTGATAGGGCTACTGGGTCAATCAAGATGTTGCCATCTGGGCGAATCCAGGCAATCCCATTGAAATCAATATTTCTTGCCGGATTGAAATTAGACCAGCTATACAGATCGGGACGGTGCAAAGATTTCATGATGATTCTGGATCAGTACTTCAATAATTGACTATTAATCTCAATAATTTAGTATATAGATAATTAAGGGCATTGGGCATTGGGCACAAGAGGCAGAGGTGCAGAGGGGCAGAGGGCAAAGACTTCTCCCCTGCTTCCCTGCTCCCCTGCTCCCCTGCTCCTCTGCTCCCTTGCTTCTTCCTCTGGATCTGAAATTTGAGTATACTACGATAAATCTATCAATATTATGGGTTTTGTCTGGTTTACAGAAATTCCCGGATAACGGCAATAACGATTAACGGAGGTATAGGGGTGAGTAAGATTGGGCGGCAGAAAATATCAGCGAAGGCAGAACAGTTTACAGAGTCAGTGATTCGAGAAATGACCAGGGTGGCACTGCAACATGATGCAGTCAATCTGGCGCAGGGATTCCCTGATTTTCCTTGTCCCTTGGAGTTGAAACAGGCAGCATATCAGGCCATAGAGGCAGATGTTAATCAGTATGCCATTACTTGGGGCGATCGCCCATTTCGTCATGCGATCGCTAACAAAGTCCGTTGGTATCTCGGCTTAGATATCAATCCCGAAACCCAAATCACCGTTACCTGTGGTTCAACAGAAGCAATGGCATCTGTGATGCTAGCAACAGTCAATCCGGGTGACGAAGTAATTGTATTTGAGCCATATTACGAAAACTACGGCCCCGATGCGATTTTAGCTAGTGCTATACCCCGCTACGTGACACTGCATCCTCCTCATTGGACATTTGATGAATCACAATTGCGTCAAGCTTTCAATGCCAATACCAAAGCGATTATTATCAACACACCCCACAACCCTACAGGTAAAGTCTTCAGCCGTGAAGAACTCACTCTAATTGCTGAACTTTGTCAAAAATGGGATGTGTTAGCGTTCACTGATGAAATTTATGAACATATTCTCTATGACGGCACTCAACATATTGCCCTAGCTACCCTTCCGGGAATGGAAGAACGTACCGTAACTATTAACGGTTTGTCCAAAACTTATAGCGTCACTGGATGGCGAGTCGGCTACATTCTGGCAAACCCTGAATTGACAGGGGCGATTCGGAAAGTCCATGATTTTCTCACCGTTGGCGCACCTGCACCATTGCAACGAGCCGGAGTTGCTGCTATGCAATTGCCAGCATCCTATTATGAAGAACTAGCCAAACTTTATCACCAGAAGCGGGACAGCATTTTACAAATTCTAGACCAAGTTGGGATTCCCTATTTCCTTCCCAAAGGAGCCTATTATGTTCTTGCAGATATTTCCAAATTTGGCTATAAAACAGATGTTGAATTCACTTACCATCTGATTAAAGATATCGGTGTTGCTGTCGTTCCCGGTTCTAGCTTTTTTAGCCAACCAGAAAAAGGACATTCATTGATCAGATTTTGCTTCAGCAAAAGACCTGAGACATTACAGGCAGCGAGCGATCGCTTACTCAAATTGCAATCAAATCTATAACCGACATCATATCTTATGTAAGTTGTGAAAATTACTTTTTTGAGGAAATTTTGTTTTAAGTGCAGTTGAAATTCCATTATGAATTACGAATTTTTCAAGACATATATCTTCAAGTTAATATAAGTTAATAAAATACAGGTTAATATAAATTTACAAATGCTTAGTTTAGGCATTCATTTGTTAAAAACAATAACATTATTTTGAGTTAAATTTAACTCTAATTTTTGATCCCCGACGTAAAGTTGACTTGCCAAATGAAACCACACTTGTAAATGAGGGTTTATAAGCCTTAATGTATAGTATTTCCCAGAAAAACAACACCAAACTAGTGTAGAATTCCTTCAATTTCCCGGTAATTATATCGGGATAGTAAACTTAAAAATTCTGAATTAAAAACCCCATTGACTCTTTAAAAGGATAGGACTAATGTGATGAGTAGTCCTTCCGGGGACACTATTTTATGCATCAAAAAATCAGGAGGTATTTCCGATGATGATGATGATGATGACTGAAACCATGACTCCAGAAATGCAAACTTGCATGGATGTTTGTATGGACTGTCATAAAATGTGCATGGAAACCATGACTCATTGCATGAGCAAAGGTGGTCAGCAGATGGACAAGAGCATGATGAGCATGATGAGCATGATGCGCGATTGCTCTGAAATGTGCATGATGTGTATGAATATGATGATGAGCGGTTCTGAGTTCATGGAACGCACTTGTATGCTCTGTGCGGAAATGTGCGATCGCACTGCTATGGCTTGTGAGATGATGAGCGATGACGCGAAAATGATGGAATGTGCTGCCGCTT
>CAXUOL010000517.1:0-2789 GCA_964252435.1 uncultured Nostoc sp. | reverse complement strand
ATGGCTTGTGAGATGATGAGCGATGACGCGAAAATGATGGAATGTGCTGCCGCTTGCCGTAAGTGTGCAGAGTCTTGTAGAAGTATGCACATGATGCCTGCTTAATTTCCCTAACTAGCAGAAGTTTCTCTGCAACCTAATATTCAAGCGCTCAGACTCTTTGGGGTCTGGGCGCTTGAAGTAATTTAATCATTTTTTTTAGCTGAACTCTTGTGTCAACCTTGTATACACTTTCCTCAGCATCCACTCTTTGACTACTTCACCAAAATCTTTAAAATCTATGATTTTGGTAAAAATATCTTGATTTAAATCCATTCGCTCAATCAGCTTTGTCAGAAATACATCCTCAAAGCCATATTTAAAGTTCTGAATTGAGTTACTTTTGGCTTGTTGTGATAATATTTTATCCTGAACTAGTGCTTCTTCAATTTGGCTGAAAAAATATTTGTCTGCTTCAGTAAAATCAGTTCTAAATCTTGTGTTGAGAATATCGATAATCTCTGAAAGTTTAGCCTGTTCTTCTTTATCTCTTGGTATGCCAGCTTCAGTTATAGGTTGTAGAGATAACTCTGTATTTTTTTCTAAGACTATCTGACCTTCTCGGATTTTTTGTAGTCGATAATATTCTAATGCAACTTCGTCAATAAGTTTAAAAGCTTCACTTTGGCTAAGTTTTGGTAATTTGGTTTGCAAAAGACGAGCAAAAGCATAAAATTTTTCTAGTTCTCCATCTGCAAATGGCATAATCTGTGCCAAGAATGCATATAATCTCATAAACGCGGTTAGACTATTTTTAAACTCATCTTGCTGTTCTTCACTTAAACCTTTAAAACGGTCTACAGCAGGATCAATCAAGGAATGCAGTCTACTTTGATCTTGATTATTTACCTTTTCCTGAGACTTAAAAAATATCTTAGCAAAAGCATCTACCTCACTAGGCCAGATAATCTGGTAGCCATCTAACCTATTTTTTAAATCATACAGTCTGTTAGGATCTGTTGTTGCTATTAGTGTTGTTTGTTCGTAATAAGGCTGGAAAGCATCAATAATTTCCTGCTCATCATTAGCAAAATCTAAAACAAAAGTATCTTCCTTACCGGGACAAGTGCGATTTAACCGAGAGAGGGTTTGTACAGCTTTGACACCAGAAAGTTTTTTATCTACATACATGGTGTGCAATAATGGCTGATCGAAACCAGTTTGATACTTGTCTGCTACAATCAGGAGTTGATATTCAACCGTTTCAAATTTTTCGGGTAATTCTTTTTCACCAAAGCCGTTCTCAAGTTTGCGTTTAGCATTGTCTTGAAACTCGCCATAAATACGGGTTATTTCCTCAATTTGATTGGGCTTGCCATCTTCACCATTGCCAATTTCATTACGCTTATTTCCCAAACTGCGACTCATTTTTTTATAATAATGAATGGCGTTTATTAACTGTATTTTACCTTTACGCTCTGGGGTTTTATAATTAGTGACAATCCAAATATATGTATAAATTCCAGTATTATAAAATAATTGGTCAGGCAGTGCAGTAATAGCTTCTAACATATCATTTTCAATAATCCATTTGCGAATATCACTTTCGCCACTGCCAGCACTTCCAGAAAATAGCGGGGAACCGTTAAATACAATAGCAATTCTAGAACCGCCATCATCCCGCTTCATCTTAGAAATCATGTGTTGCAGAAATAAAAAGGAACCATCTGATATTCTGGGCAAACCTGCTCCAAAGCGTCCATCAAATCCTTTCTTTTCATACTCATTTTTGACGGAGGTTAGTACCTTCTTCCATTCAACACCAAAGGGCGGATTAGATAACATATAGTCAAAAGTTTCGTGTGCCAACCCGTCAGTAGTGAAAGTATTACCAAACTTAATATTGCTGATATTTTGACCTTTAATCAACATATCAGATTTACAGATTGCGTAGGATTCTGGGTTAATTTCCTGACCAAAAACTACAGTTTTAGAGTTTTGGTTAAGTTCTTTAATGTACTCTTCTGCTAAAGACAGCATCCCACCTGTTCCACAAGCAGGGTCGTAGATGGTTTTCACGATGCCTTCTTGAGTTAGAATATCTCTGTCATTAAGAAATAGCAAGTTTACCATCAGTCGAATTACTTCACGCGGTGTAAAGTGTTCCCCTGCGGTTTCATTAGACAACTCTGAAAATTTGCGAATCAATTCCTCAAAAATATACCCCATCTCCATGCTATTTACTTCATCTGGATGGAGATTGATATCAGCAAAGTTTTTAACAATTAAGAATAGCAGATTAGCTTCATCTAAACGATTAATTTGGTCATTAAAGTTAAAGTATTCAATAATTTCTCGTCCGGCAATAGAGAGACCATTAATAAAGTTTTTTAGATTAGCAGCTACATTATCTGGGTCTGCTTTGAGTTTTTGAAAGGTAAACTGGCTAATGTTGTGAAAAGTTACGCCAGCTTTTTGGTTGAGTAACGGCTCTGGATTCTTCAAATTTTTCATGGACTTTACTTTTGTTTCGTAAAAGTCCATAACTTCTGTCTTCGTTGGCTCTAAAACACAGTCTAAACGGCGCAACACTGTGAACGGTAATATGACTTTACCGTAGTCAGCTTGCTTATAATCACCGCGTAAAAGTTCAGCAATACTCCAAATAAAACCGGCAAGCTTTCTTACTTTTTCCGTTCGAGACATTAAAAACTCCAGGGTAGACTCATCAACTGTAATGTATTGGAAGCCAGCTAACTCACATTTTGCACCAGGCGACTGGAAGTTGCAGCTATACAGACAAAACCCGC
>CAXUOL010000516.1:0-5348 GCA_964252435.1 uncultured Nostoc sp. | reverse complement strand
ATATTTTTGTTTTAATGTACAAGAAAAAAGTCCTCTAAAATTTCAGGAAATTTACTGTGTACAAGCCAACATCATTCGTGTTTAGTGTGGTGTTACTAGGATGTTTTACTTTCACCATACCTTCAGTCGCTCAGGCTCAGGTATTAGTGGCGCAGGGCAAAAACCCAGAGTTAAAGCAATTACTGGAGGAAGGACGGAGATTAGTGAATGCCGGGGATTATGGTGGTGCGATCGCTGTTTATCAGCAAGCAGCTAGTTTAGATCCCAAGAATGCTAAGATCCATTCAGGCATTGGGTATTTATACGCTCAACAGGGAAATTACCAGGCAGCATTAACAGCTTATCGTCGGGCGATCGCTATCAACCCTAACAATAGTGATTTTTACTACGCTGTGGGTTACATCAAAGCCAATTTGGGCGACACACGTGGGGCAAAGGAAGGTTATCGTCGTGCCATACAGCTGAACCGTAACAACGTCAACGCCTATTTAGGATTGGCTGTGACGCAATCGCGTATGGGAGACTATAACGCTGCTACCTGGGCATACCAACAAGCAATCGATTTGGATAAAAACAACGCCCAGACTTATGAGTTGATGGGTTCGATGTATAAACAGCGACGACAAGCCAAACAAGCAAACAGCTTGCTTCAGAAAGCCCGTAACTTGTACAAGCGGCGCAATGACTCAGATGGCGTAGAAAGGGTAGAAGCCATGCTGCGGCAGTTAGGAGGATGAGGTTAATCTAACTGGCGTCCCGTTAATTCCACAAAAATATCTTCCAGATTAGAGGGACGCACCATCATTCCGGTTTTATCGGGCTGTTCATTCAAGTAAATATTTGCTGCTTCCAAGGATGGGAAAAACAGATATTCCCAATTACGAACGCTATCGCTTCCGACATTAGACGCACCTAATTGTTTCATCACCAAACCTTCACCGTGAGCAGAACGTAGCTGTTGTAAAGTTCCCAAAGAAATCAGCTTACCGCTATCCATAATACCGATGCGTCCTGGCTTGGTAGAACCAAAGGCATCGCACAAAAATTCGACCTCATCCATATAATGGGTCGTCAGTAGCATCGTCATCCCTTGTTTATTTAAATCCCGAATAATTTCCCAGAGGCGTCGCCTAGTCTGGGGGTCTAGTCCTACCGTTGGTTCATCTAAAAACAAAATTTGCGGTTGATGCAATAAAGCTCTCGCAATCTGCAACCGTCGTTTCATACCCCCAGACAGGGTTTTTACCAAATCATCACGTTTTTCTGCTAGCTCAACATACTCTAGCCATTGATTAATCAATTTTTGTCGCTGCGGGTTGCTAATGTGATGTAGCCTCCCGTGCAGTTCCATATTTTCCCAGACGGTTAAATCGTTATCCACACTGACTTGTTGCAAGACTACGCCAATACTCTGTTTTGCCAACGTTGCTTGGCTCATCACATTATATCCACCTACTTCTATTCGTCCTTGCGAGGGTTTGGTGAGTGTAGTCAGCATCCGAATTGTGGTTGATTTACCCGCACCATTTGGGCCAAGTAGAGCAAATATCTCTCCCGCTTCAATTTGGAATGACAGGTCATTGACTACGGGTACATTGTTGTAAAACTTGTAGACATTTTCTAAAAAGACAGCAGCAGTCACGTCGCTTCGCTCCGAATTCAAAATTCAAAATTCAAAATTAACAAACTCATAAATAAATTTAGTTGCTCTGTATCATGAGTCTATTTAGGTCATGGATAAATTTGCTCTTAATAAAGACTACCATTCTGATTACATTAAACTAAATATATTTTATTAACCGTTAGATAACTCAATCTTTACTTGTTGATATAAGAACGTGTGGTAAACACTTATCTTGTAATACTTTAGTTTAAGGTTGCTGTTATTTAGTATGGAATCTCATCACCAATTGAAGCTAAATCGGCGTCAGTTTTTGCTACGTTCAGCTATCACAGCTGGTGGAATTATTTCCACAAACCTTGTAGCCAAATCACCAGTTTTTGGTAAAGCACCTGCAATCATCACCTCTGATAAAATGCGTCCTGGCATACCTTATGGTGTAGCTAGCGGAGATATATCTAACGATAGCATTGTCATCTGGAGTCGGAGCGATCGCCCCGCCAAAATGATCGTAGAATATTCTACCAGCGAATCTTTTCGTAATGTGCAGCGAGTTGTGGGTCCCAATGCTTTAAAAAATAGCGACTTTACAGCACGACTTTATCTGAAGAACCTGCCACCAGACCAAAAATTATTTTATCGGGTGATTTTCCAAGATTTAGATTATCAGCATACTTGCAGCACTCCTTTTTATGGTACTTTCCGAACTCCCCCCAAATCTGGACGAGATATATTCTTTGTTTGGGGTGGCGACACCGCCGGTCAAGGATGGGGGATTAATCCTGATTTTGGTGGGATGAAAATTTACGAAACCATGCGCCAACTTCATCCTGACTTTTTTATCCATTCGGGCGATAATATTTATGCTGATGGCCCGATTCAATCAGAAGTAACTTTAGACGACGGCACTATTTGGAAAAACATTACTACACCAGAAAAATCTAAAGTAGCAGAAACTCTCACAGAATTTCGTGGCAACTATATATACAATTTGCTGGATAAAAATATCAAGCGTTTCAATGCTGAAGTTCCGATATTGGCACAGTGGGACGACCACGAAACAAGAAACAATTGGTATCCTGGGCAAATTATCCTCAATGATGACCGTTATACAGTTAAAGATGTTAACTTGTTAGCCAAAAAGGCAAGACAAGCGTTTTTAGAATATCTGCCTATTGGATATGAAAGTAATAATCCAGATAAGGCGAAAATTTATCGCTCTTTCAACTATGGCCCATTATTAGACATTTTCATGCTGGATGAGCGCACCTATCGGGGGCCAAATAGTCCCAATAATCAAGCAGTATCAAGTAAAGAAACAGACTTTTTGAGCAAAAAACAAGTGCAATGGTTGAAAAGGCAATTACTGTCATCAAAAGCAACATGGAAAGTGATTGCTAGTGATATGCCTTTGGGGCTGATAGTTAAAGACGGTAGCACAGATTTTGAAGCTTGGGCTAATGGAGATAGCCCAGCTTTAGGAAGAGAATTAGAACTTGCTGATTTACTACGATTTATCAAAAACAAAAATATCCAGAATGTTGTTTGGTTAACTGCTGATGTACATTACGCAGCAGCTCACTATTACAACCCTGCGAAAGCTCAGTTTACCGACTTCAAGCCTTTTTGGGAGTTTGTCGCCGGGCCGCTTAACTCTGGTACATTTGGGCCAAACGGATTAGAAAATACCTTTGGGCCACAATTAGTATTTCAAAGTCTTCCTCCAGGTACAAAAGCAAATCGACCGCCAAGTGAAGGTTTGCAATTCTTTGGAGGAGTTAAAATTGATGGAAACACAAAGGTAATGACAGTAACATTGCGTAATTTGGTAGGGAAAACTATTTACAGTATAGATTTACCGCCAGAAAAATAAATCTCTAAAAGCAGAGTTAAATATAGCCAGTTAGATAGAGTAATTACGCAATTTTTTACTTTCTCTGCTGGCTTTGTTGTTTTTGGTGAGATTTTTAAGGATGAAAAATATTGTGCGATGCCTGGGTTGGGCTTTGCCAACGCCACTGTTAGGAGCTAAATTTAAGTAGGTACTGGATTTTTTAATTGCTATGCTGGCAAGCTACATTGACCAAGCAATGGAACTAGCGGTTTATGAGATCATTGAAGATGATCAAACTTATTGGGGTGAAATTCCAAGTTTACAAGGAGTCTGGGCAAATCATCAAACGCTAGAAGGATGTAGGCGGGAATTAAGAGAAGCTTTAAGTGATTGGCTGGCGCTACGGTTACATTTGGGGTTAACGATTCCCGTAATTGCTGGTATCAACTTAAATGAACTGACCAAACCTGTATAAAAATGTCTAGATTAACCCCTGTTTCTTGGCGTGATTTAGTAAAACGTCTGCAAGAGTTGGGTTTTGAAGGCCCCTATGCGGGAGGAAAGCACCCACAAATGCGGCGAGGTGATGTTACTGTAATTATTACCAATCCTCATGAGGGTTATATTAGTGTGGGTCTATTATCGCGGCTATTACGACAAGCTGGAGTTTCTCGTGAAGAATGGTTAGGTGAGTGAAACTTTAAAGGTGTATTAAACTCTGCAATTTGCACCCTAAGTTGTTATCAAAAGTATTAGGAAAAATATAATTTTAGCATTTTTGGAATTGGTCATGCTTAAGCAACTCATTCTTGAAAATTGGAAAAGTTTCCGTTATGCAGAGCTTCCACTTGACCCGTTGACTGTTCTGATTGGTACAAATGCAAGTGGTAAATCTAATGTGGTTGAAGCTTTGGAATTTTTACAAAGAATTGCTAGAGGTGAGAATATTGAAGCAGCTTTAGCAGGAGATAAAACACTTCCATCTATTCGCGGCGGTGTGGAATGGGCTGCAAAAAATGGTGAAAATGAGTTTACATTAAAGATACTAGTTGCAGATAATGATGGTAAAGTAGATTATCTTTACAGAATCACATTAAAAACAAGATTAACTATTCATAGTTTAACAGAGAAAATAACGATTTTTCAAGACGATCATGAATATTTTCCCATAGAAGTTGGATTATCAGGTGATAAATTTTCTGCAAGAAGTTCCTTGCTTAATCGTAGTGATTTCTATGGACTACCCTTATATTTTATTGAATCTAACTTTCTTTCTGAAGCATCCAAAAAAGAATCATATCAGTCAAATTATTTCAAAAAGAATAGCGTTAATATAATTAATAATATAATTTTGCCAACAATTGAAAACATTTTAGTTCTCAATCCAGTTCCTTACAAAATGCGGGATTATTCACGTCTCTCTGATAATTTAGAAAGTGATGCTTCAAATATTGCTGGTGTACTGGCAGCATTGGATGGTGAACAAAAAGCCGAAGTCGAATCGACTCTATCAGCTTACATCAAAGATTTACCAGAAGGTGATATTAAAAGAGTATTTGCAGAGCCAGTTGGTAGACTGAAAACTGATGCAATGCTCTACTGCGAAGAAGAATGGAAACCTGGAGAGATGACACTAATAGATGCTAAAACTATGTCAGATGCAACTCTCCGTTTTATAGCAATTCTTACAGCATTGCTTACTCGACCAGAAGGAAGTCAGCTAGTAATTGAAGAAATAGATAATGGGCTTCATCCCTCGCGTGCAGAATTACTTGTAAGAATACTGCGAGAAATTGGCAGCAAAAGAAAAATTGATATTTTACTAACTACCCATAACCCAGCTTTACTTGATGCTTTAGGCCCAGAGATAGTTCCTTTTGTGGTTGTCGCACA
>CAXUOL010000515.1:0-5355 GCA_964252435.1 uncultured Nostoc sp. | reverse complement strand
AATGTGAAAGATGGAACCTATAGCTTGCAGACTAAGCAAAACTGGACTTATTAATCTGACACTGACAATTTATATAGCTTTGCCTAAGATCGTTACGTTTATTAAACGCAGAGGGACGCGTACCCCTCCGGGGAAGCAAGCTACGCAAAGCGTCTCGCAGAGAAGGAAAGCGCAGAGGTACGCTAAGTTTTTTTGAGCGAATTCTATAATTGCTTGTTCGGTGAGAGAGTTTATCTGAGCCGAATGCTTGCTCTAGAAACCGAAATTTAAAGTTCTTGACGTGTCGGACGGATGATGATTTCATTCACATCAACATCACTGGGCTGTTCAATGGCGTATGCGATCGCACGAGCAATGGCATCTGCATCAATGGCGATCGCATAAAGTTGATTAATTCCCGCTGCTGTGTCTTTATCGGTAATCGTGGTGGTCAACTCAGTGGCAACGGCTCCTGGTGAGATATTAGTCGAACGGATTTCACCATTTGACTCTAGCCGCAGCCCTTCAGAGATCGCTCGCACTGCGTATTTGGTGGCACAGTAGACTGCCGATCCCGCAAACACCTTATGTCCGGCCACTGACGATAGGTTAATCACGTGACCAGACTTTTGCTGACGCATAATTGGTAACACGGCAGCAATCCCATAGAGGACACCCTTAATGTTGACATCGATCATCCGATCCCACTCCTCTACCTTTACTTGGTCGAGGGGAGAAAGCGGCATTAACCCAGCATTATTAATTAGCACGTCGATCCGGCTGTATGTACTCAAAGTTTCCTTCGCTAAGGCTTCCACTTGGGCGCGGTCTGCTACATCCGTTACTTGATAGGTTGCAGTCCCTCCTGATTTAGCGATCGCTGCAACCAAATCTTTGAGCCGATCTTCGCGTCGAGCGGCCAGCATCAGTTTGGCTCCACTAGCAGCAAGTCGCTTCGCAGTCGCTTCACCTAACCCACTGCTGGCTCCGGTGATAATTATCACTTTGTTTTGAATCTCAGACATATTTATTCCTGGAGATATATTGAGTATGCATCGTGAAACATCGAGTGCTGTTTCAGATGAACTCAGCATTATTCAACCATATCAACTAGTTTGTATACTCGATCAACGTTTTTGTCCCGGCAACGTCACTACTAATCCGAACCGCTATCATCACACCGTTTGAGTTTTGTCTGGTTAAAACTTCAGTTGGTGAGTTGAGACAATCTCATAAACTTAATCTTTATCTACATACCAAGAGGTATTGCTTCACCGTTCTTAGCCGCTTTTGCGAGTAAGTCGCGAACTTCTTCATCGGTAGTTTGAGGAAAGCTTTCGTACCAAAGACCAACGCTTTGGAAAGGGCTGGGTCTGGAGATGCAAACGATTTCGTCAACCTCAGTTTCTAACTCTTGGCAAGTTTCAGGTGCAGCCACAGGCACAGCAATCACAATCTGAGCAGGTTGCTGTTTTCGCACAGTTACAACAGCAGCCCACATCGTTGCACCCGTGGCTAAACCATCATCTACCAAGATGACTGTGCGTCCTTGTAAATCTCTTAAGGGGCGATTTCCCCGATAAAGCCGTTCCCGCCGCTCTAACTCCCGTTCTTCTCGCGCCGCCACTCTGGCAATTACTTCATCGGATATCTTCACTAGGCTGATAATATATTTATTGACTATCCGCACACCACCAGAAGCGATCGCTCCCATCGCTAGTTCTTCTTGATCGGGCACACCCAATTTACGTACCACTAAAACATCTAAGGGAGCATTTAACGTTTTGGCAACTTCAAAAGCAACAGGTACACCACCCCTTGGTAGCCCTAATACCAGAACATCTGGGTCGTTAGCATAAGCGGTTAACTCCTTAGCCAAAACTTGACCCGCAAACCTCCGATCTTTAAATAGCATGGTGTGATATTCCTAATTGGTTTCGGTTTCCAAAAAATCAAATAAATATTTACATACGTTTGTTATTGGCTATCAACCTCAAACAATGGGGCAATTGAGCAAATTCCAGACTTGTTGTTATAGTTCAGATGTTCTGAATCGATCTTAGAAAGCTAAATATTCCCTGTCCTCCACTAACAGAGCGACATCTTCTATCTACAGTTCTATCAAACGGATGAGTTAACTTTAATGCAACAATATTTCTGCATCTGGCGCTGAGACTATTAGAGTTCTTGCATGAATCAATGAGCTTTCACCCTAAATCCCTCTCCCAAGCTTGGGAGAGAGACTTTGAATTTGGCTCCCCTTCTCCCAAAATTGGGAGAAGGGGTTGGGGGATGTAGCAAGATCCCGCAGGGTGGGCGAATTTTGCATTTGTGCAAGAGGTCTATTTACTACTCCACACTCAATATCCGTCCCCAAATGGCTTGTTGAGAAGACACAGTGACGCAGTGAACTCTCGCTATAGGGGGTTTACTGCTGTAAGTAACTGATGTTAGCGTGAAGCAAAGTTATAGTGCGACCACAAAAGAAGGGTGACATGAAAAACCTAATGTTTAAGTAGGGGTGCATTTGAAAACTGCTATAAGTTTTGCCACTTGCTAACATTTACTGTTAGACTTTTACTGGTTATTTTTTTTACTCTAGGTTAAAAACAAATTACTTAATTGCTAGCAGATGCAAAAATCTCTGAAAATCCAGTGATAATTCAATTGTTAATTCTTCGCGTGTCCCCTGTTACTGAGGTTATGTTGATATTATCTTTACATTATCCCTAAATTGTGAATATCAGATAATGCACCATCTGCTTGTTCGTTATATAATGCTTAATATTACAGACAAAAGTCATCAAAGTTACCCAATTAACACTTTTGAATAAAAATTAATAGGGTAGAATCACTGAATATGTTTGAAAATCAAAAGAAGGGTGTTTTTAATGATCGGCTTAACTAATTCAGAAAACGGCACAGTTAGCAGCACAGCAGCCACTAAGAGATTGGCAAGGGCAATGATGGTTTCCGGTGGAGAGTTTTCGCTATTATTGGCGTGTTGTAACTGTGTTCAAAGGCAGCAGAAAGTGCTGAATTTGTTAACAGAATTTTCATCAGCAGATATCCACGAAATTTTGCTCTCACCTACGGTTGACAAGTTATACACAGCTATTACAAGTGAAATTGGTACTACTCAACCCGAAGCTTTGATGGTAAGGGGCTTAGAATCTGTAGTGGCAATTAACCAACTGATTATTAGTACCAATATCATGCGAGATGAGTTTCGGAAACAGTTTCAGTTCCCCTTGGTGTTGTGGGTGAATGATGAAATTCTGCGTAAGCTAGTCTGGCTAGCACCCGATTTCAAAGACTGGGCAGCTACTACTATTAGATTTGATGTACCGAATAATCAGTTAATTGAATCTGAACAACAACCCATCAGCGCCTAATATTGCCTGAAATTACTTTCAAAATCTTATATACGCTAGGTTGATCTGAGTAAAACCGAAGCTGATGTTCTGTCAGATTCTTTTCTAAAATTACTTTTCCTTGGAAGCCATTTTCCAAATAGAAGATGGTATGAGTGTCGGGTGTGTTATCGCCTTAGTACACGTCACCCTAAAAAAGTGTGGAAATTTAAGCTGCGATCGCCAGATTTGTTTGAATTGTATAAGTAAAGTCGTGAATTTGTTAAGCTAAAATTTTAATCGTTGCCAAGTATTGAATTTGTTGTCTATTAAAGCTTATCAACAAACTTAGTTAGTATGCTCATCTTCAATCGTAAAAGAGCAACGTTCTGGTGAGATTATTGCTTCTCATTGCATAAATAAATTGTTATTGAACCTGGGTTTTCCTCCTGACTTTTCACGGCATCTGGAAAACCTCACTTCTATTTCTCTCTCCTAAAAGGAGAGAGACTTTGAATTTTCCCCCTTCCCGCCACGGGTTTGGGGTTATACCATTTCTTTGTGAGGCTGCGCCAAACCCTTTTAACTTCTTTCTTTCTTTCTTTCTTTCTTTCTTTGTGTACTTTGCGTCCTTCTCCCTTGGCGTTAGCCTCTCCCTTTGGGAGAAGGGGAGACGCTAACGCGAATGCGGTTCGTTTCTCTTTCTTTTTTCTTGTACTTAAATATGGTTTAGCGCATCTTCATACAGAATTGGTATTAGGGGGTTAAGTTTTTGGTGGACTTTTCCACATAACGTGAAAAGAGATATTCTATAGGAGTGAAAAAGAATATAGAGACATAGCAGTGCTACATCTTTCCAAGGATTATAGATAACGCACATTTAATTTCACCAGATGTTTAATCAATCCTGCGACTAGGTAACTTAGTCCCGCACCTCTGACAAAACCCAGCATTTACATCATGGAAAGCTAAACCACAACCTGAACAAACTATTTCTACCTGATTAGCAGTTTTCACCACTTGCTTAATTAAATCTCCCACTTGCCAAGGAATCAATGCAATTCCGGTAAAAATCATCAATACTGTTAGCAAGCGTCCTAATTCCGAAATTGGAATAACATCGCCAAATCCTACAGTTGTCATTGTGACAACAGAGAAGTAGAATGCATCCAAAAATGTACCGTAATTTTCAGGATTAACCGGATGCTCCACTTGATAAATTAAGCCAGAGTAAATAAAAACAATTGCAAATAACGTAAATAATATTCGCGCAAAAATCATCCCATCTTCACTGCTGATACTAGCGAATAAAAACTTTCTATCTATAAATCTAATTAATCGTAAAATCCGAAACCATCGTAATAGGCGGATAAAGCTAATATCCACCATACCTAGAAAAAATGGCAGAATTGCCATTAAGTCAATAATCGAATAAAAGCTAAAAATATACTTAATTTTGTTTTCCGCACTCCATAGGCGGAGTAAATATTCCACACCGAAGATGATAACGATCGCAGTATCAGCTACATTCAACTCAAACCGCATATAATCAGGAATATTATATGTTTCTGCCACAAAAATTCCTGATGATATTAACACCAAAGAGGCGAGTGTTAAATTAATCGCTTTACCTATTGGTGTTTCTAGGTCTTCTAAGTAAAATTCTGTTTCTTGTTTGCTCAGTAACATATTCGACCATTAATACATCTTAATTCCCAGTTATAACATTAGAAATACGATATTATTAATCATTATCCTTATGTTAACCTCAGTTGTATGAACCCAGAATCTTTTATGCGTTTAGCATTGGCAGAAGCAAAAAAAGGCGATGCACCCTACGGTGCAGTGATTGTTAAAGATAACGAAGTCGTTGCCGTAGCTCATAATACTGTGAGTAGAGACAACGATCCATCAGCCCATGCAGAAATCAATGCTATTCGTAGTTTAACAGCTAAACTGAAAAACCCCTCTTTAGAAGGTTATAGCATATATACAACTGGCGAACCTTGTCCGATGTGTGCAA
>CAXUOL010000514.1:0-5378 GCA_964252435.1 uncultured Nostoc sp. | reverse complement strand
CCACAAGCAAAAGCAACCAAGGAAATCTGGGTAAACACTTCTGAGGCTGAGGTTTCTCCAGCACTAAGTCCGCTTTATGAACTCAGCAAAAGAGCGTTAGGAGATATTGTTACCCTCAAGCGTTTGGATGGGGATTGTGTAATTCGCAAGTTAATTCTTGGCCCATTTAAGAGTCAACTGAATCCTTATGGAGTGATGTCTGCACAACAAGTTGCTCGTGCGATCTTATTTTTGGCACGGCGCGACTTCCGAAATATTATTGTGGCAATAAATCCTCTTACTTATTTGCTGTTTCCCTTAAAGGAAACTAGTACGTCACTATACTATCGAGTCTTCAGCAGGACAGCAAAAAGTGAACAGGACTTACGCAAACAATAGTCGAAAAGAATGATTTTCAGGTAGTAGTTTGTCAAGTTTAAATTGATAGGTAAGCAAGTTTGTAGTAAGGACTTTAGTCCTTATTTTCTAAGCACTAAAGTCCTTACTACAAACCCTCAAAAGTGAAAGTGAGAGCCTTAACCTTGCAATAGTTTTGACAGTAGGGCATAAAATTACGGAGGAAGCAAGGGCGCAGGCGATCGCTAAATTGAAACAGAATTTGGATAAACTTGAGAAAGCGATCGCTACAGAAGTTCTTCCCAAGTAAGTTTATCGTTTTTTAATAGCCATCATCCGAACTCCACCCTTAGGAGCAAGGGTAAATCCACGTCGTTGCAGTTTAATCGGTTTATTTTCCACTAAGGTAAGTTGATAATTGGATAAAACTGTTGCGAGGACTAATTTGATTTCTAACTGAGCAAGGGCATATCCTAAACAGCGCCGACTTCCACCACCAAAAGGAATGAACTCCCAAGGGGAATACTGGCGTCCTAAAAAACGTTCGGGATTAAATTGTTGAGGATTAGGATACAAGTCTTCCCGGTAATGCAAGAGGTAGATACTTGGCATTAAGGTTGTGTTAGGAGCAAACTGGTATCCGGCAATATTTATGGATGATTTGGTAATGCGTGGGAAAAGCACTGGTAAGACTGGATACATCCGCAGGGTTTCTTGGCAAACTGCGCTTAAGTAAGGAAGTTGGGCAATTTCCATCGGGTTAGGATTTTCTCCCAAGCTGTCAAGTTCCTGCTGCAATTTTAAGAGGACATCTGGATTTTGGTGAATTTGATAGAAAGCCCACGCTAGTGTTGTTGCAGTAGTTTCATGTCCAGCAAATAAAATTGTCAGCAATTCATCTTTTAATTCATCGTCGGTCATTGCTTGCCCATTTTCATCCCGTGCTGCCATCATCAAGCTCAGAACATCACCTTGGCTCTGATTGTTCTTTGTTCTTTTCTCTTCAATTTCTGCTTGAAGTAGCTCATAAATATAGTTTTGTCTACTTTTCATCTGCCCCCAAGGAGTCCATTTTCCCCAATCTTGTTGTAAGAATGGCAAAAATAGCATACTGGAGCGCAAAGGAGAATCAGTCATATCCAACCAACTAGTAAGGAGAGGTAAAATTAGTTGATAGCGTTCCCCTTCACTTAAACCAAAGACAATTTGTAAAATTACTTCTAGACTAACTTTCTGCATGGCAGAACGAGCCACAAAAGGTTGACCGATTTGCCATTGACTGGCGATTTGCTCGGTAATTAAGCAGATTTGTTGAGCATAAGTCTGTAGCCTTTCTCCATGAAAGGGAGGCATTAATAATTTTCGTTCTCGTCGATGACGGGCACCATCTATTAACATCAGAGAATTTCGCCCAATCAAAGGTTCTGCAAGTTTATTACCACGACCAATATCAAATTTAGAATCTTGACTGAAAATTTCTTGAATGGCTTGGGGATGGCTAAGAATTACATAATAACCGAGTCCACTCAGTCGCATGGAAAAAATGTCTCCATACTCTTGACTATACTTTTGCTGAAATCCAATCGGATCGGCAATCCATCTGATCAGTTGCCACCACGAAGGGCTAGTAATGCAATTCGGTAATTGACTCAGCATAATATTTACCTGTGATTCTACTTTATAATCTCAAACAAATACACCCATTATCCCTGAGTAACCGTCTTTAGGGACTGGCTCATAACCGCATTTATTAAGCTATCTAGCAAGCGATCGCGTGATAAAATTGTAAGTTCTTTTCCATACAACATTTCTTGTAAAATCACGTAGGATACCAGCGAACCAAAAAAAATATGAGCCATTGCTTCTGAGTCGGTGATTCCTAATTCTGGATGAGATGCAAAATACTGACTCAGCATTTGCCGACCGCGTAGCACAACAGTTTGAGTATAAAGTTTGGCTAGTTCTGGAAAGTTTTGTGACTCGGTGATAATCAAACGCAACAATGCCAAATAATCGGGATTATCAGCGACTTCGGTTAAATAAATTTCAGCAATTTGACGCAAAAAAATCGCTGGTTCAACATGTAATTTTTCTGTGCAAAAAATACTTTGAAAACAAGCGAGGGTCAATCGTTCTATCAACGCTTTAAACAGCCCTTGTTTATCTTGAAAGTGACTGTATATTGTTTGCTTAGATACCCCAGCCGCCGCACTAACACGATCCATACTTGTTCTAGCGTAACCTTCCTTCAAAAATACCTGTATAGCTCCTTGCAAGATTTGCTCCTGCTTTGGAGCGATCGCAGGTAAAGGATTTTCTAGTTGGAAAGTCGGGTTTATGGGCATGAAGAGTAAACTTTTTGACTTAATATCTTGTATTATCATACTAGACAGTCTAGTGTATGACACAGAATTCAGAATTTTCAATTTACAAAATATTTTTCACAATCCAGGGTGCTACCATGACTCAGACTATCCCAACATCCCCGGAAAATGTCAAAGATGCAGTATCGAAGCAGCAAAGCCGCAAGAAACCGATCCTTTTAGCGATCGGGGTGCTGTTAGTGGCGGGTGGCATTGGCTACGCAGTGTGGCGTAGTCAACTGCAAGTATCAGTAAATGTACTGAAAGTTAGTGGGCGGATTGAGGGTTATGAAACCGAGATTGGGATCAAGCGTTCTGGAAGAATTGAGACAATTGCCGTGCGGGAAGGGGCAGCAGTTAAAAAGGGGCAAGAGTTAATTAAGTTAGACGACACAGACGATCAATTGCTGCAACAACAACTACTTGGTACTCAAGCGAGAGTGACATCTGCTAGGTATGATGAACAGCAAGCAATTTCCGATGTAGAGCGAGTTACCAGAGAAATTCAAGAAATTAACAGCCAAATTAACGAAGCCAAACTGAATTTACGGCAGTCTCAAGGAGATACCCAAGGAAGAATTGAGCAGGCACAAGCAAATGTCGCAGCAGCCAGAGCCACATTAGTGCAAGCACAAGCGCAAGTTAAACAAGCAGCAGCAGAAGTTAATTTAGCAAAAATCAACCGCGATCGCTATGCCCAATTGGTAAAAGAAGGGGCGATAAATCAACAACAATTCGATCAAGCCCAAACTACTCTAGATACAGCAATAGCAACCCTAGAAGCACGACAGGCAGAAGTTAATGCCGAACGCCAGCAATTAAAGGCTACATCAGGAGCGTTAACTCAAGTTAAAACTACAGGTTTCAATCCTGACATTCGCAACGCCCAGTTAGCAGCATTAGTCAGAAAGCAGCAGCAAAGTGATGCTCAACTTAAATCTGCACAGGCAAAAGTCAATTCTGCCCGTGCCAAAGTGAAAGATGCCCAAGCATCAAATCAGCAAATTCTCACCCAAATTGCGGATTCCAAAAAAGATTTAAATGTAGTTAGTCCCTTAGATGGAGTAGTTACAGCCCGGAGTGTCGAACCAGGCGCAATAGTTAGTAGTCAGACTAATATTTTGACAATTGTTGACCCCAAAACAGTCTATTTTAGAGGTTTTATTCCCGAAGGTGATATTGGCAGAGTGCGTCTAGGACAAACAACAAAAATCTTCATTGATTCTGCACCGGGGAAACCATTAAAAGGTAAAGTAATTGCCATCGATCCGCAAGCTTCATTTACACCAGAGAATATTTACTTTCAAAAAGATCGAGTCAGACAAGTAGTAGGGATTCGGATCAAAGTTCAAAACCCTGATAGCTGCTTTAACCCCGAAAAACCTTATAGTGAATCAGATTTACCCTGTGCCAAAATGGGGATGCCAGCAGATGCGGAAATTAAGCTGAAGTCAGAAGGCAGGTAAGAGAGCAGGGGAAGAAATATTTACTTAGTACAACATTTCATTAATTCATAGCCAATTCTCTGCGTACCTCTGGGCTTCCCTTTGCGCCCCTTTGCGTTTAAATATCCCCCCTCAATTCGCCACCATTTTACACCAATTTTCCAAGCTAGGAGGCTAAATGATGCAACAGCAAAGAACAGTTGTTACTCCGAACTTACCCCCATCATCTAGTCTGCCAACCACAGCAATTGAAGTTCGCGGTTTGCATAAGCACTATGGAAACTTAGCTGCTGTGCAGGGAATTGATTTGAGTGTCCACAAAGGTGAAATGTTTGGATTAATTGGCCCTGATGGTGCGGGGAAAACTAGTACATTTCACATTTTGGGCGGTGTGATGGAAGCAACGGCAGGGGAGGTGCAAATATTTAATCAACCTGCACGAGATGCCCGATTAATCACAGGTTATCTCACTCAACAGTTTTCGCTGTACTTGGATTTGAGTATTGATGAAAACTTGCGTTATGCAGCAGGGTTACGGCAAGTAGCAGATGATTTATTAAGGGAACGCCGCAATAAATATTTAAAATTGATGAATTTAGAGCGATTTGGCGATCGCTTAGTGGGACAACTTTCTGGTGGGATGAAACAAAAACTGGCGCTGTGTTGTGCTTTGGTTTCGCAACCAGAAGTATTGTTACTAGATGAACCTACCACGGGTGTCGATCCAGTTTCCCGGCGGGAGTTTTGGGATGTGCTAGGGGAATTATCAGCCGAGGGGATGACAATTGTAGTTGCTACACCATACTTAGACGAAGCTGAACGCTGTCACCGCGTAGCTTTGATGTACAGTGGGCAAATTCATGAAATTGGCACACCCGCAGACTTACGGGCTAACTTAGGCTTGCATCGCTTAGAAGTGCGAACAGCCAACCTAGAAGCGACAGAAGAAATACTCTCCCAGGCTACCGAAACAAATATAGTAGATGTGCAAACTTTTGGCGATCGCTTGGATGTCCTGGTTGAAGATATAAATTCCGGTGAAACCCAAGTCCGCGAACTACTGCAACAACATAAGTTACCTTCTCCCAGTATCGAACATGGCGAACCCACATTAGAAAACGTCTTTGTCACACGCCTGCGACAACAAGGTTCTGCACCGCAATTTTTCCCATTTCCTCGTTATCGGAAGAGGGGAGCAGGGGAGCAGAGGAGCAGGGGAGCAGAGCTGAATCTT
>CAXUOL010000513.1:0-5383 GCA_964252435.1 uncultured Nostoc sp. | reverse complement strand
GGGGAGCAGGGGGGCAGGGGAGCAGAGGAGAATAATCAATACCCAATATCCAATACCCAATGCCCGATGCCCAATTTTCAATCCCTAATAAATATTCAAAAAGCCCATTTTTATGATTTTAGACTTTCAGACTTGCTGCACTATCTTGTAATCTAAAACAAGAACAGACCTTCTAAATGGGGAAAAAGTTACAGTTTCAAGGTTACAGCCCAAAGGGACAAATATTCATTCATTCCCTACTCCCCAGTACAGACACGATTAATCGCGTCTCTCCCACTCCCCACTCCCCATTGAAATTACTATGGCACCTTTACCCGACTACCGCCCTAAACAACTATCTTTAGGCCCGTTGGAAGCGGAAATTTTAAATATCATTTGGGAACTTGGTTCAGCCACAGTCAAAGATGTACACGATCGCATTTTGACCGATCCCAACCGTGAATTAGCGTATACTTCTGTCACTACCGTTTTACGTCGCCTCACTGATAAAGGTTGGCTGGCCTGCGACAAGAAGGAGCGGGCATTCTATTGGCGGCCAATGCTGAGTAAGCAGCAATCAGATGTGATCAAAGCTCACGAGCAGTTACAGCGATTTTTGGCGGTGGGGAATCCCGATGTTGTTGCTGCCTTTGCTGATAGTCTGGATGAAGCAGCTAGTGAGCAAATAGCAGCGATCGCTAAACGTATTCAATCTGCACGCCAAGCCAGGGAGGAACAATGATGCATCTGATAATGATTTTGAATGCTTTGGCAGTTGCCTGGTGGTTAAGATCCTCTTGGAATCAACGCCAAGGTAATTGGAGTTTACGATGGCAGCGATCGCTATTTTTGTTTCTCTTTCCACCTTTGCTAATTTTCATGACTGCGATCGCTGTGCTGTTCATGGGGCCTCAAGGACAAATGGGCGGAATGTATACAGGCTCAATTAGCTATTTACTAGCATTAATTTATTTGGCATTTTTTGCCATTTCATGCATTAAACTTGCTTTCCAAGGTTGGCAGTCTGTAGAATCTGCCCGTAACTGCCCCTTAGTGAATGTTGGCGATAGACGAGCCAGACTGCTGCAAACTGGGGCGCTGTTCGCAGGTCAAATCGGTTTTTGGCAACCAGAACTAGTGGTTAGCCAAGGATTAGTGCAAACTCTCTCACCGGCTCATCTAGAAAGCGTCTTAGCCCATGAGCAAGGGCATCACTATTACAGGGATACATTCTGGTTTTTCTGGCTGGGTTGGGTGCGTTCTTGCACTGCATGGTTGCCGAATACAGAGGCTTTGTGGGAAGAATTGTTAGCTTTGCGCGAACTCCGTGCCGACGGTTATGCAGCATTGCAGGTAGACCCTCTGGTGTTAGCAGAATCACTTTTATTAGTGGTTAGTAGCAGCCCCGTTTTATCGGAAATTTGCTGTGCTGCATTAGGTTCTTCTGGTGCAGATCGCTTAGAACAAAGAGTAGAAGCTCTATTAGCACCACCAGAACTAACCCCAGAAGCTCAATTACAATCCTGGCATGGCTTTCTGTTGGCGTTCCTGCCTCTACTGAGTGTGATATTTCATAGTTAAATTGAATTTAGCAAGTTGCTATAGCACTAAATCGTGATATTTTTAACGAGAATTATGATGTTTGTAACAAAATCGTGGTGTTTGTAACAAAAATCATGGCGTTGGTAATGAAAACGTGGTGTTTGTAACAAAAATCATCTTGTTTGTAACGAAAATCGTAGCGTTGGTAATGAAAACGTAGTGTTTGTAACGAAAATCATCTTGTTTGTAACAAAAATCGTGACGTTGGTAATGAAAACGTAGTGTTTGTAACGAAAATTGCGATAAGAACAAATTAACAAGCGGTAATTACGAATTACGCTTATTCTTCTTCAAGCAACTGTTCTATATATTTTTGTACTATAGCGCTTCTCGTTTACGTGAGGTACACCCGTAGGGGCATGGCACTGCCGTGCCCCTACACTACACCCCGCGATTGTTGTACCGCATTTGAATGGAAACCGCTATAAAGGCACTTGAAAAGCATTGCCTTCTTGAGTCAAAATTTCTTTTCGCGTTAGTTTGCGGATAACACCTTTGTCTTGCTGCGTGGGAGTTTCCCCGTGGATTATCCGGCGCAGGAGAGAGCGATCGCGTGTAATGCATCTTTACGACCGACAAACAGCCTGGGATCTTCAATCATCCCCGCAGCCACAAAAGGATTGTCAGGCAGCGCTCCAGAAGTCATGTAAAGCGTTATCCTAGTTTCAGCAATTTAAGTGCAATCACCTAAAAGAATAGCACTAGCCCGATAATGTCCTTGCGATCTAGTTCTTGGGTATGTGCTTTTGCCATATCATGACAAGCCACATTCAATACAATTCAGTTAAGGTTTTTTGATGAAAATTCTAGATTACAAAGATGCGATAAATCGCCGTCAAGACGAAAGACCGATTTGTAGAGACGGCGATTCATCGCGTCTCCTGCCTTAAGCGTAGTATCTGAGAAAAATATTTATTTGGCAAATATGCGAATGTTTACTGCTAAGAGTGCAGAACAAACCATTGCAGCGATCGCCAGTTTCCTGAAATCAGATTAACCTTAGAGCACCGCCTTTAAAACTTTTGCCAAATACTCATACTGCTCTAAAGTCTTGTAAATCTGTGCCCAAATCCTTACCAAAAGCCGAGTCAAGCGACCACAAACCCCTGATGGATAATCTATAATCCAAAATCCAAAATTGCTAAACTCCCCAGGCTGGATTCGAACCAGCGACCAATCGATTAACAGTCGATCGCTCTACCACTGAGCTACTGAGGATCACTCACGATTTATAATCTTAGGGCTAAAAATAGGATTTGGCAAGTACTTTCGCCAATATTTTTTTTAGATACTGAATTTATATATAGGATTTTTGCAGCCAACACCCATTCAGGAACTTAAGCAGAGACTGTTAAATACTAAATACCTACAATCCCATTCGTAATTCAGCCAAACGCTGTCGCGCCTTAGCATCAATGGCATTAGCTAAAAATCTACTCTTAGATTGTTTGCGCGTATGATACTTTTGCCGCATCCGGCAGACAGTAGCTTCCACTTCTCCACAGAGTTGTTGTGCTGACAACCATTCAGCCCCATAGCCTTGTATCATCAACTGCTGTGCCCGATCTGAAGTAGCAACAATCACACGAGAAATCAAAGATTGAGCTATTTGCTGGCGAAAAGAAGCGCAAGATTTTTCAATATAAGTATCTGCGGTTTGCCCAAAATCAGTGTAATAAACAGATAAAAGCTCAGTAATAATTTCTTTATTACTAGAGCAATTCTGATATTGGGCATCAAAAACTATTTGAGTTGTGTAACCTTGAAACGCACTATAACCAGTCATCGCTTCCACAAGTTCGCCCCGTGCTGCCTCTAATCCAACGCTATCACGCGTTTTTTTAAGGCAAGGCCAAGCGCCTATGATATTGTAGCCGTCCACTAACAAAACGGCTTGGAGTAAGGAACAGGGCATGGTTTTTAATCACAATTTTCTAGAGTTAACAAAATTCATTCATAAGTTTTATAATAATTGATGCATAGTCTGTAACACTATGCTACACAGAATAAAAAATACGGTAGCCTCACAAAACTCAAACCTCAGATAGACGCATCAACTTAAAACGCGCCTTTGTTTAAAAGGCGCGTTACAGTTCTTTCTTAGTAGTATTCGGGAGTGCTGGATGCAATAAATTTTACTTATTTACTCAGCACTCCTAACGCCCAAATCTGGAAAGTTAATCATAACTAGGCATAGGGCATGGGGCATGGAGAAGATGAGGGAGATGAGGGAGATGAGGGAGATGAGGGGACAAGGAGATAAACAAAACTCCTAACTCTTAACTCTTAACTCTTAACTCTTAACTCCTAACTCAGCACTCAATTAGGAGGCTTCGCTGTGTACCTCCATCAGACGTTGCTTAAGACGTTGGGCTTCACCGCTATCTACCAGAGAGCCTTTTTCTAGCAAGAAAGCGCCGTCACAGTAATTTAACTCATCTAATCGATGTGTCACCCACAGGGCTGTAATACCTCGACTTTTGACAAGGCGACGGACACCAGCAACTAAATCCAACTGGCTATCTGGATCTAGTAAGGCAGTGGGTTCATCTAATAATAAGACTTCACAGCGACGGGCGATCGCACCGGCGATCGCGACTCGCTGTTTTTGTCCCCCAGAGAGTGCATAGATAGGGCGTCGTTGCAGCGTAAGCAAATTCACCGCCCCTAACGCCTCCTCAACCCTGGCTCTAGTAGCAGCAGGTGGCAACTTTTCTTCTACCAATCCAAAAGCCACATCAGCACCAACCGTTGGCATCACCAGTTGATGATCCGGATTTTGGAAGACAAAGCCAACAGGGTGCAAAAGCCGAATTTCGCCAGATTCAGGAGCTAATAACCCTGCCAGCAGCCTCAATAAAGTAGATTTTCCACTGCCATTTGTACCCAAGAGCATCCAAAACTCACCCTTGGGTACTTCTAAAGAGCAAGATTTGATCGCTTTCTCTCCATTAGGCCAACTGAAATTTAAATCCTTGACCTCAATGCCCACTTGAGCCATTTGTCAACCTTGGTTACTCAGCAGCTACAGCGAAAAAGCCAGGTGGTCTGCCGCCACCAGGGGTTGTACCATCTTTTTGAACAATCTGCACCCCAGAAATTTCACTAGCGCGGACAGCAATTTTTTTCTCTGTCTTGCCCTCGCACTTGAGTTCCACAATGTCAGGGTTCCCAGAACGGATTGCTGCCAAAATTAGCTGATAGACAGCCTCAGCATCCTCTGCTGACTTACGTTGTACCGAGATAGGGAAAGCAGTGTTTCTGATGCTTAAATCGATGGTAAACATTTAGCAATAATCAAATTTAACTGTGGACTCATTTTAGCGTCAGCTGAGTGATTCTAGGGAAATGGGGATTGGGCATGGGGCAAAACAGTTCCAGGTTCCGAGTTCCGTTAGCGTCAGCGGGGCGTTTAGCCTGTGCTGAGTAAGGAATCTCACTTCTTCACTCAGAACTCAGCACTCATAACTGGGAACTATTGAGGGGCATTGGGCATTAGTTATTTCTTCCACTGCTCCTCATTCCCTATTCCCTATTCCCTACTCCCTATTTATCACCTCATCTGAATCAAAAATTAATTTTTATGAGAAAACCCCTAGAAAAATTAACGATTTACACTTAATATGATTAAAGGTGTGTAAAAAATTGTAAACTAGGTTAACAACCCGGTTAACTTTCTGCTTATAGAAGGCTTTTTTATAGCCGTCTATAATACAGATACAACCTGTACTTATAAACATTTGGAGATTTGCTCTAATGACCATCGCAGTTGGACGCGCCTCCAGTAGAGGGTGGTTTGACG
>CAXUOL010000512.1:2885-5384 GCA_964252435.1 uncultured Nostoc sp. | reverse complement strand
ACATCTTGTTCTGTTAATTCTTGCTTACCAACTACTGCTGTACTGGCTCGTAAAAACCAAGTGCCATAAAGAGGGCCACTAGCACCGCCAATAGAAGAAATCAAGGTCATACTTACAGCTTTGAGAATGCTGCTAATGTCCTTGTCTTTTTGAGTTGGTAACTGAGCGCTGACCTTTTTGAAGCCGCGATCCATATTTATACCATGATCAGCATCTCCGATCGCAGCATCTAATTCTGTCAAATATGCTTTATTCTGCTCTATCTCGGTTGCATAAGCCTGCAACCATTGTAATATCTGCGCCTGACTCAACATAATTCGTAATTCGTAATTCGTAATTATGAAATTCCCCAACGCCAACTTGGTGTTTTAACTGGTGCATCCCATAGCCGAATCATCTCATCATCTAATTTCAGCAAGGTAATGGAGCAACCTTGCATTTCTAGAGATGTGATGTAAGGGCCTATCAAGTTTCGCACAATTTGCAATTCTTGCTGTTCGCAGATTTGGGCGAGTTTGCGGTAAACAATATACAGTTCAGAAATCGGGGTTCCACCCATACTATTGACAAAAGCTAATAAGCGATCGCCTTTGGCAAATGGTAGACTTGTTAACTCTACATCTACCCATTCTTCTTTATCTTCATCCCACTCGCGCAGTGTGCGGCTGTATGCTGCATCCTCAATCAGCGATCGCGTCAAAATTTCGGTAATCTCGTCTACTGATTTGATAGCTGTACGTTCTGTTCCTGGCTCACCGTGGATACCGATGCCTAATTCGATTTGGCGATCGCTCAATTCAAATGTCGGCGTTCCATTCGCGGGGACTGTACAAGATGTTAGAGCAATTCCCATACTCCGCCCATTCAGATTTACCCGACGACACAAATTTGCTATTTGTGGCAAATCATACCCTGCCTCAGCCGCCGCACCACAAATTTTTTCTGCCAGTATTGTTGTTCCTACACCTCGGCGCCCTTGAGTATAGAGACTATCTTTCACTGCTACATCGTCATCAATCAAAATATTTAGCGATCGAATGCCTTCACTACGGGCTAACTCCGTTGCCATCTCAAAGTTCATCACATCGCCACTGTAATTTTTGACGATATAAAGGATACCAGAGCCTCCATCTACTTGCTTGGCTGCTTCTAGCATTTGGTCAGGAGTCGGTGAAGTGAAAACCTCACCAGGACAAGCTGCATCAAGCATTCCTTTGCCCACGAAGCCAGCGTGCATTGGTTCATGTCCACTGCCACCACCTGAAATAATTGCTACTTTACCCGGAATAGGTGCATTAGCTCGATAGACAAAGGCGGGATCGTAGTTCAGTTTAATTAAATCGGAATGAGCCGCCGCCATACCTTCTAGACTTTCTTGCACAAAGTTTTCCGGCTTGTTGATCAGCTTTTTCATAATTTGTGTTTGGTTAAAAGGGTGCTAAAACCCAGGTTATAGCGATCGCTAGTTTGTATGCAATACAGTCTGATTTCTCTCGTAAAAGGAGAGAGACTTTGAATTTTTTCCCTTCCCGCCACGGGTTGGGGGTTAGGGGGTTAGGTTAATCGTTAGCTTTTTCAGATGACCAAATGAATTATTCGGTCAATTCAAAGATTCCATCAACTCAATACACTTGTGCATCTGCTGGCACATGGTTTCCCGATCGGCATGAAACCTTCGTCCATGACCTGGTAGTACCCACTCAAAAGAATAATTAGCCAAGTTACGCATTGATTTAGTCTGTTCTGACCAAGAATACCAGCAAGCACCGTGGAATGCAGTCAGTTGGTGCAAGCTTTCTGACCAAGCGAGATGGTCGCCAGTGAACAGAAACTTATTTTTGTAGAGTAAAACAGTTTGTCCTCTGGTGTGACCTGGAACTGGGATAATTAATAAATCTGGTGTCAAAGTAAATGCTTCAGAACCAGTTAGCTGTATTTCTACATTGCGAGTATCGGCAGTAATATCATCAGTGTGGAGGATGCGATCGCACTGAAAATGCTCGGCAAATTTTTGATGATCTGCCACATCATCCTTATGAGTTAGGTACATATAACGAATTTCACCCATCTCTTCCAACCGCTTGACTAAAGGCGGCGTAAACCGAGGAGAATCCACCAAAATATTACCTTCTGGAAGCTGAATTAAATAGCTAGCAGCACCGTAAGATTTTTCAGAATGATAGCCGCAGTGGTAAACATTTTCCGCTACTAATATTGGAAACTGTTGTTGAGCAACTTTGATATCTTTTGGCTTTTCAACAGTGCCAATAGAACTAGTAGGACAAGCTAAAAGTGCTTCAAGCGCGGCTAATCTTTCTGCCTCATTCGTTGGTTGATGATAAACAGCCGATTGATCATCAACATCATAAAATACTTCAGGAGCCATCCAGCGACAGGTATCACAATCAATACAGGTACTATCTACATAAAAATCGCCGTTGACATTTTGGGGACGACGCTGATTTAAATGAGCCATATTAATCCTTTTGCTTCCAGGTG
>CAXUOL010000512.1:0-2785 GCA_964252435.1 uncultured Nostoc sp. | reverse complement strand
TTTTGGGGACGACGCTGATTTAAATGAGCCATATTAATCCTTTTGCTTCCAGGTGGTTATTCAATTGTATTTACAGCCGGAATCAATTGAGTTAGCCCTTGGTGCGATCGCACGAGACATTATTGTCTCATGAGCGATCATAAAATTTAGTAGTTAAGGAAGAGTTATGACTGAAATTGTATTTATCGTTGAAGATGATCCAGATGGTGGTTATACAGCTAGAGCTTTAACCGAGTCAATTTTTACTCAAGCTGACGATATAGAAACACTACGGGAAATGATCCGTGATGCGGTTCACTGCCATTTTCCTAATGAACATAACCGTCCTAAAATCATTCGGTTACACATAGTCCGTGATGAGGTAATAGCTTCTTTAAACTCCCACGAGACTTATCTGGTTCAGAATTAGTTAACGCTTTAGCTCGTCTAGGATATGAGATTAGTCATCAAAAGGGTAGCCACATTCGGTTAACTACTCAACAGAATGGTGAGCATCATATCACGGTTCCTGCTCATGACCCTATTAAAATTGGTACACTTAACGCTATACTGCGAGATGTTGCTGCTCATGCTGGTTTAACTCGTGACGAATTACTTGCATTGCTTTTTCCATAGCGATAAATGAGTGAGTGTAATTAATGTTTAATAAATTCACTTATGACTAAAACTTTAGTTGCGTAGGCGTAGCCCGTCGTAGACATCGCAAATTCGCCAATCTTTAATTATTATGTATATTTTTTAATTTCTGGAAATGCGATCGCGCCATTTTACCAACGCGCTCACTTGATTATTTAAAGCTTATACTCGACCTTCACCGTCTTTAACAATTTTATCAATAAACTCAGGGTAATTATCAAAGTCATCCATTGAATTTAAAGGTGGCATTGTTACCCAATTTCCTTCTGTCTTTGACTTATCCATGTAAGCATAGAAAGCTTCATTATCGTCTTGATGAGCCAGCACATAGACTCGTAATTCTTTGAGGCTCATTTCATGAAAATTTGGTTTCATATTTTAAATGTCCATTTACCATCACGCTGAATCGCTATCTCGGTTTCTTCACTAGCTATAATGACTACTTCGCCTGTGCGTTCATCTAAACGTACTAGATAAACAGGTCGATACATCATAGTTAATCTTTGGCAAAGAAGAAAGCACTGTAGAGTTTGTTCTGCTGTCGGAATAATCAGTAGTCCTCAATATGCTGTATTTACGAGTCTAAAACTTTAGAAGTAGCAGAACAAGAGCGATGCCTATGGTTCTTGCCAGCCTACGCGCCTTTGAGAAACCGGGTTTTTCCCAAACCCGATTTCTTTTGGCTTAAATCCCTAGCTAAGTATTAGCCGATTAGTAGATGCAGCTGATTACTCACCGCACTAATTAGATTATGGATAACGGGAAGACTATCAACTACCATCCCCAGACACAACAGCATCATGTAGGAAATGGAATAGAGAAACAAATCTCTAGCTACAGTGCGATCCTCTGGATTTTGCAACAACCGCCAAGATTTGTAGATAAATAATCCTCCCAGACTTAGAGCGATCGCAGCATAAAGAATTCCACTTGCGCCCAAAGGATATACCAATAACAGGGTTGCAAACACTGTCACCAGCGTATAGTACCAAATTTGCTTTACGGTTGCCGTATCACCTTCAATCACAGGTAGCATTGGTATCCCCACCTTTGCGTAATCATCCCGAATCATCAGAGCTAAAGCCCAGAAATGGGGCGGTGTCCACAAAAAGACGATGGCAAAAATTAACCATGCTGACCAGCTTAATGTGCCTGTGACGGCAGCCCAACCTACTAACGCCGGAATTGCCCCAGCCGCACCACCAACAACAATATTCTGGGTGGTGTGGCGTTTTAACCAGTGGGTATAGACCAAAATATAAAAGACGATACCAGAGAAAGCTAGCAGGGCGGCTAACAGGTTGGCAAATACTGCTAGGAGTGTAAAGGAAATCGTCGCCAGTGCGATCGCAAAAATTAGAGCATCGCGTGGCTGTACCTTACCCGAAGGTATTGGACGATGGCGCGTCCGCTCCATGTCATAATCAATATCCCGGTCATACACACAATTAATCGTCTGGGCGCTTGCAGCAGCCAAAGTGCCACCAGTGAGAGTTACTAGCAACAGCAATGGATCTACTTCTCCCTTAGCAGCAATCCACATACTCCCAGCCGTGGTAATCAAAAGCAACGGAATAATCCGAGGCTTCGTTAGCTGGTAGTAACTTTGAATTACCTGTAAAAATGTTCCGTGGTGGCGAGAGACATTAGTCTCAATCATTTTGGCTCTGGTTCCTTATTTTTCAACAACTTACAGCAGAATTCAGAATTCAGGAGCGGAGCCGGAGACGCTCCGCCTCCGGTCAGAATTCAGAAGTAAAACAGGCTTTATACCTGGCTTTGAGACTTAGCTTATGTACTTCACTAACTTGAAATCCGCTGTATATGCAGCCCCCGCTCAAGCTGGCTCTTTTAGGCAAACAAAAACACAGATTTTCTGCACCTGCGTGGGTCGCATCATCAGTGCTGAGTGCTGTACATGGATAGCGGGGCGTTTAGCCCGTGCTGAGTTAAGAATTAGGAGTTAGGAGTTAGGAGTTAGGAGTTAGGAGTTAGGAATTCTTCCTCTTGCTCCCTCATTTCCTTGATCTCCCTCAGTCCCTACTCAGCACTCAGCACCCGTGACTCAGTACTCACTGAGTCACGTAGTGATAAAACTGTGAAAACCACCAAAGTACCCAGCAAAGTAGCTCCTATAGCTTGATGAGAG
>CAXUOL010000511.1:0-5387 GCA_964252435.1 uncultured Nostoc sp. | reverse complement strand
TCAGGAACATCGAATTTTACCATTAGCGATCGCTCTAGCAGCTTCTTCGTCAAAAGTTACACTAAGCTTGTCGTAAAAATACATATATCAAGTAGGGGCGCACATCTAGCTGTACGCCTCTACTATTCATCAGAATTAGCTTCAGCAGCTTGATACGCTTGTAGGAGCCTAGCATGATCGAGAGTAAATCCTACTTGCATGGCTATCTGGGCAAATAAATCAATCTCAGATTGTTGCCAATCACGGGGTTCAGAACACTGATGTGCAATTAACAAGCCAAATAGCTGCTCATCTTTAATAATTGGTGCTACTAAATTTGCTTTTACACCAAAAGATTCGAGCAGATTAATGTGACAATCAGCCAGACTAGACTCATAAATGTTGTTGATTGCGACAACGCGACCAGACTGGTACTTTTCTACATAGCCTTGAGTGAAACAGGGGTCATGGATTTTAGACCGCAAAACTTTGGGATAACCTGGAACCACTGATTCAGCAATAATAATTCCAAACCAATTAGCGTAAAAGCTATAAACTAACACTCGGTCAGTACTCAGTGCTTTGCGAACCTCTTCCACAGTAGTTTTGATGATATCCTCTTCTTTGAGGGATTGACGAATGCTGCGGATAATATCTACTAGTAACTGACTTCGCATCCTTTCAGCTTCGATTCGTTGCAGAAGTCTTGCATGGTCGAGAGCAAATCCTACTTGCATCGCCATCTGACCAAATAAATCAATCTCAGCTTGTTGCCAATCACGGGGTCTGGAGCATTGATGTGCAATTAACAAACCAAATAGCTCTTTATCTTTAATAATAGGAGCGACCAGATTTGCTTTGACAGCAAAGGATTCGAGCAAGTTAATATGGCAGTCAGCCAAACCAGCTTCATAAATGTTGTTGATTGCGAGAACGCGACCAGACTGATACTCTTCTACATAGCCTTGACCGAAACATGGATCTTGGATTTCAGCTCGCAAAACTTTTGGATAGGTGAGAACAACTGATTCAGCAATCACTGTTCCAGACCAATCAGCATCAAAGCTATAAACCATCACTCGGTCGGTACTTAGAGCTTTGCGAACCTCTTCCACAGTGGTTTTGAGGACATCCTCTTCGTTGAGTGATTGGCGAATACTGCCGATAGTATCTGCTAACAACTGACTTTGCACACCCTCAGCCTCGATTCGTTGTAGGAGTCTTGCATGGTCGAGAGCAAACCCCACTTGCATGGCTATCTGAGCAAATAAATCAATCTCAGATTTTTGCCAGTCACGGGGTCTGGAACATTGATGTGCAATTAATAAGCCAAATAATTGTTCATCTTTGAGAATGGGGGCGACTAAATTTGCTTTCACAGCAAAGGATTCGAGTAGGTTAATATGGCAGTCAGCCAAACCAGCTTCATAAATGTTGTTTGTGGCTACAACGCGACCAGACTGATACTTTTCTACATAACCCTGACCGAAACAGATGTCTTGAATTTCAGACCGCAAAACTTTGGGATAACCTGGAATCACTGATTCGGCAATTATAATTCCAGACCAATTAGGGTAAAAGCTATAAACCAGCACTCGGTCAGTACTCAATGCCTTACGAACCTCTTCCACCGTCGTTTTGAGGACATCTTCTTCGTTGAGGGATTGGCGAATGCTGCGGGTAATTTCGATAAATACCTGAGCGTTATCTGCCTTGGTATCTACTTGTTGTAGAAGGTTGGCGTAGTCAAGAGCAAATCCTACTTGCATCGCTATTTGAGCTAACAAATCAATCTCAGACTGTTGCCAAGAGCGAATTCTAGAACATTGATGTGCAATCAACAAACCGAATAGCTGTTTGCCTTTGAGAATAGGTGCGACTAAATTAGATTTGACAGTAAATTGCTCCAGCAAATCAATATCACCATCACTGAGATCGCCTTGATGGATATTATCAATAGCATGGATACTACCATTCTGATATTTGTCTATATACCTTGCCTCAAATCCCGGTTCAGAGACTGTAACCCCTAATATTTTCGGTAAGCCAGGTGCTACTGATTCGGCGATAAAGGTTCCATTATAGTTGGAGTCGAAGCAAAAGATGGTTACGCGATCGATGCTTAAAGCTTTACGAATTTCTTCTGAGGTAGTTTTAAGAACATCTTCTTGATTGAATGATTCTCGAACCCAACGGGTAATTTTGATTAATATTTGGGAGTAATCAACTTCGGCTTCTTTCTCCTGTACCAAAACCGAAAGCAGGTCTGTGAATAAGTTGATGTTTCTCTCTAACATCACTAATTCATCTTGGCTAGCAATGAAGACTTGAGTAAACTCACTGTCTGGACGTAGCCTCTTTTTAATATTATTAGAAATTGCAGCAACCTTGCTGACTCGACTCATGACTCGATTCGTCACAAAAACAGCGATCGCACCTGCTAAAATTGCTGTCACTCCCATACCAGTTAACAAGAGTGACAATTGTCTTTGTAGAGCAAGTTCACTTTCTGTTGAACTTTTTGCCCTCTCAAGTCTTACTTGCGGAATTTGTGTGTTAATTAAATTAATACCATAGTTGTAAGTAACTGTTCCAATTGCAACTACAGGAAGCACACTGATACTTAGTGACCAAACTATTGCTTTAGTCTTTAAACTCCATTTTTGTTGCCAGAGTATCTGTTGGCGATTTCGTCTTGCTTGGTTTTGAGAAAAAGACTGACTCATAAATGAAACCTGGATTGCTGCAATTGAGAATCAAGTAAATAACCTCACCATCAAATTCTACACAAAACTTATTAAATAAGGACTGGCTTTTGGGAGTATTTTGAAGCACTAATCTTTTAGGTTATCTCCCACAGCGCTTTGGTTGCCTTTCAACTCAAAAAAATTGGGTCTGATTAACAGGTTTGTTAATAACCTTATGGCGATCGCTTGGTTGGAATGTCTTATTTTCTCATTAGGAGTTGTGGTTTGCTGACAAGGCAGCCAAACAATCTTTATTTTTTAACAAGGTTTTACAGACTTCTCACAGTTGCCCTTACCCGTAGTATCAATCTTTGCTTGATTACTTACAGCAGTTTTCAAGTAGATGGGGTAAAAAATGCAGGATTTAAAATCAGACACAAAGAATTTCTACTTCCTGCCTCCTTCTCCCTGCCTCCCAATACTGTTCGGTTAAGGCAAGAGACGCGATGAATCGCCGTCTCTACAATAATCAGTCTTTCGTCTTGACGGCGATTTATCGTATCTTTGTAATCTAAAATTTTCATCAAATAAACCTTAACCGAACCGTATTGCCCTGCCTCCTGCCTCCTGCCTCCATAGCCTAATCTGCAATCAACTCTACTGCATCTCGTCCATCACAATTTTGTAAGTAAACTTTGACAATTTCTTCTTTAGCTGTAGGCAACTTCTTGCCAATAAAATCTGGATGAATTGGTAATTCTCGATGGCCTCTGTCTACTAACACAGCTAAACGAATCACCTCTGGTCTACCGTAATCGTTGACTGCGTTCAAAGCAGCGCGAATCGTCCGTCCTTTGAAAATCACATCATCCACTAGTACAACCGTTTTCCCCGTAAGGTCAAAAGGAATTTCGCTTTTGGTTGGAGTCCGCAATCCAATTTTGTCAAGGTCATCTCGATAAAATGTAATGTCCAAAGCACCGACTGAGACTGCTACACCTTCAAGTGTCTCAATCTGACGCGCCAATAATTCGGCTAATAACGCACCTCTGGTATAAATACCAAGAAGCACCAGTTGAGACAAATCACGCGTCCTTTCGACAATTTGAGAGGCAAGACGAGTCAAGGTACGACGAATTTCTTCGGATGAGAGAATTTCAACTACTTTGGCAGACATAGAGTGATAAGTTAGGAGTGATGAGTTAAGAGTTAGGAGTTTTTATTCTTAACTCTTAACTCCTAACTCCTAACTTTACATTTTATTTGGGAGCATTAAGAATATAGCGATCGCTATCCCTAACCATAGCAAAAAACAATATCGAGTCAGCTGTAAAGCATTTTGAATAGAAGTTGCAGTAATGGCATAAATAGCATCTCCTAGCAGTGGTTTGTACTTAGCTACCCCCCGATACCAATTTGTACCTCCCATCTGCACGCCCAAAAAAGCTGCATAGGCGCACTCACTCCAGCCAGAATTGGGACTAGGATCGTTAATTGCATCCCGACGGCAAATTTGCCAAATATGCGTTGGTTTACCCGATAACAGCGCCAGAGTCACGACTGTTAACCGACAAGGTAGCCAAGTCAAACAATCTTCTAACCGCGCACAGAACCATCCTAAATAAGTATAGGGTGCTTCCCGATAGCCCACCATTGAATCAAGGGTACTGCTGGCTTTATATGCTAAAGCCAAGGGAGTTGGCCCCACAACTGGTATAAAGACACCAACAATTGCATAAAAAAGCGGAGCCATTACCCCATCGGTGGCATTTTCTGCAACCGTTTCTAAAACGGCTCGTGAAATTTCTGCTTGTGAGAGGTTTTGGGTATCTCGACCAACGTAATTACTTAAAATCTTCCGAGCCTTCTTTAAATTTCCTGCTGTTAAAGGTTGTAAAACAGCCTCTGCTGCTGCTCGCAAACTTCTGCCAGCAAAACAACTAGCCAAAAGAATGCTATCTATTGCAATTCCTAAGAGTGGATGAACCCATCTGGCAATTTGAATCATCAATAAGCCAACAAGACCGCTACCAATTATTAAGATAATACCTAGTACAATTCCAGCTAGGCGTTGTGTTAGAGAATTTTGACACAAGTGGAGAAAAAACTTGGTCAGGCGAGAAATTACCCACCCCATAACTTGCACTGGATGAGGCCAATCCCAAGGATCGCCAATTAAGTAATCTAAAAATGCTGCAATTATTAAGATATAGATATTATTAGTCATAAGTCACGAGTCAAGGGTTAATATTTCGACTATTGACTCTTGACTAAACCACAAAACTAGCTTCTTCTCCAAGAGAAGCTTGCCGACTTCGAGCATCGTAATAAAGGTCTGCCAGAGTAATACTGTATAAAGCTTCTTTAACCTTTTGGTTGAGTCTCTGCCAAAGGCTAAACGTTACCCAATCTTCAGCTTGTGTCGGTGCTGGGGTGTGATGAGGTAAATGGCTAGTCTCACCAACAGCTTCTAAAATTTGTCCTATAGATATTTGTGCAGGCTCTCTTGCCAATTGGTATCCGCCGATGCTACCACGAATTGATTTAACTATTGATGCACGACGCATTTCTATTAGTAGTTTTTCGAGGTAAGGAGCTGGGATATCTTGGCGTTTAGCGATCGCTCTCACAGATACAGGCCCATATCTTGGTTGTAAACTTAAATCTAGCAACGCCTTCACACTATAGTGTCCTCTGGTAGTTAATTTCATTTTGGCAAGC
>CAXUOL010000510.1:0-5388 GCA_964252435.1 uncultured Nostoc sp. | reverse complement strand
CAAGTTGTGTCCAAGTTAGCACCCAAGGTGGCGTTCTTCATGAAGTACCACAACCACCAGCACGTCCATCTCGTCCTACAGGTACTCCAAATCAAACCTGGGGCAACGAAACCAACCGGATGGCACAATAAAGTTAAATTAGTAGTTAGTCCTTTGTCCTTTGTCATTTGTCCTGGGTTTTGATCGTAGTGACAAATGACAAACGACTAATGACCAATGACTAATGACCAATGACTAATGACTATAAAATTTGGCTTAATTGGTGGTGGGGTAATGGGAGAAGCACTCTTATCCCGCCTTATTGCGCGTGGAATTTATCAATCATCAGAAGTCATAGTTAGCGAACCGCTATCTTCACGCCTAGATTTTTTAAAGCAGCAATACGGTGTTGCTGTGACGACAGATAATAGCCAGGTTTTCACTGAAGCAAAAGAAGTTCTATTTTTGGCAGTGAAACCGCAGGTATTTAGTGCGATCGCTCAAGAATTAGCAGATATTGATATTCTTAATAGAGAACATACACCTCTAATCATTTCTATTTTGGCGGGTGTTCCCTTAAGTCAGCTAGAAGCTGCATTTGTGCAATTGCCAGTGATTAGAGCAATGCCCAACACCCCGGCCACTGTGGGAGCAGGAGTTACCGCGATTTGTTTAGGTGCATATACCAATGCCAAGCATCACCAAATAGCACAGCAAGTTTTTTCTGCTGTAGGCGAAGTAGTGGAAGTGTCAGAAGCGCTGATGGATGCAGTCACAGGGTTATCTGGTAGCGGCCCCGCTTACGTGGCGCTCATGGTAGAAGCACTTGCAGATGGCGGAGTAGCCGCAGGTTTACCTAGAGTAATTGCCAATCAACTAGCCTTGCAAACCGTATTGGGAACAGCAAAACTCTTGCAGGAAACCAAAATGCACCCAGCAGAACTCAAAGATCGCGTTACCAGTCCCGGCGGTACAACCATTGCCGGAATTGCCAAGCTAGAACAGGCAGGATTTCGTTCCGCTTTAATTGAAGCAGTCAAAGCTGCCACAGAGCGATCGCAAGAGCTGGGAAAATAAATAAGAGTCATTAGTCATTGGTCATTAGTTTTAGACAAAGGACAAATGACTAATAACGAAGTTGACAAAAGACTCGTTAGTATAGTAAACAATCTGGTTGCAAATGTGATTGAGTGAATTATCCTGCACCGTCTCCAGAACTTGACTTAGGGTTTATATTTCCCTTTGAACTGGATCAGTTTCAAAAAGAAGCGATCGCGTCCCTGAACGCTGGGCGCTCTGTAGTCGTATGTGCCCCCACAGGTTCGGGCAAAACATTAGTCGGAGAATACGCCATTTATCGCGCCCTAGCGCGAGGAAAACGTGTATTTTATACTACTCCCCTGAAGGCGCTGTCGAATCAAAAATTACGTGACTTTCGAGAAAAATTCGGGTTTGATCGAGTCGGACTGTTAACTGGAGATGCATCCATTAACAGGGATGCACCGATTTTGGTGATGACTACAGAAATTTTCCGAAATATGCTCTATGGCACACCCATTGGGCAAATTGGCATCTCATTAGTAGACGTTGAAGCGGTGATACTTGATGAATGCCACTACATGAACGATCGCCAGCGCGGTACTGTTTGGGAAGAATCAATTATCTATTGTCCCCGTGAAGTCCAACTGGCAGCCCTCTCAGCAACGGTTGCCAATAGCGATCAACTCACCGACTGGCTAAACCGCGTTCACGGTCCAACTGACCTGATTTACTCCGATTTTCGCCCAGTCCCCTTAGAATTTCACTTTTGCAATCCTAAAGGGTTATTTCCCTTGCTCAATGATAGCAAAACCAAAATTAACCCCCGGCTTCAGAAGAAGAAGGGGAAAGGGGGAGAAAGGGATAGGGGGAGAAATGGCAGACCTGAAGCTCCGGGTATAATTTTTACCCTCAGCCAATTAGAGCAACGGGATATGCTACCAGCAATTTACTTTATCTTCAGCCGCCGGGGATGTGATAAAGCGGTGGCGGAAGTGGGTGATTTATGGCTGGTAAATAGTGAAGAGTCCCAAATTTTACGCGAACAAATTGATGACTTTTTAGCTCGCAATCCCGAAGCAGGGCGTTCTGGACAAATTGCCCCCCTGTATCGAGGAATTGCTGCCCACCACGCTGGGATTTTACCTGCTTGGAAAGCACTGGTAGAAGAACTATTTCAGCAGGGGTTAATTAAAGTAGTATTTGCCACTGAGACACTAGCAGCAGGAATTAATATGCCTGCCCGGACAACGGTAATTTCTACCCTTTCCAAGCGGACTGATACTGGACACCGCCTGTTGAATGCTTCCGAATTTTTGCAAATGGCGGGACGAGCAGGCCGCCGGGGGATGGATAAACAAGGTCATGTGGTGACAGTCCAAACTCCCTTTGAAGGAGCCAAAGAAGCCGCGTATTTGGGAACATCCAAGCCAGACCCTCTAGTAAGCCAGTTTACGCCCAGTTATGGCATGGTACTCAACTTGCTGCAAACTCATACCCTAGAGCAAACCAGGGAACTGATAGAGCGCAGTTTTGGGCAGTACATGGCGACCTTGCATTTACGGCCAGAATACGATGAGATTGCCGAATTGCAAACCCAATTAGCTCAACTTCACGAACAAATCGCCGCAGTTAATGAAAATGAACTGGCTGTTTATGAAAAATTGCGGCAACGCCTAAAGGTGGAACGCCAGATATTGAAAACCTTGCAAGAGCAAGCACAGTCAGACCGCCAAGAGGAATTGGTGATGATGTTGGGCTTTGCAGTGTCAGGAACTCTGCTGAGTCTCAAGGGCAAAAATATCACAGTGTCTTCACCTGTAACGGCAGTTTTAGTGGGAAAATCGCCTGGTTCTGGTCAAGCTCCTTACTTGGTATGCTTGGGACACGATAACCGCTGGTATGTGGCAACCACAGGGGATGTAGTCGATTTGTATGCCGAACTGCCGCGAATTGAAGTGCCACCTGATGTACTACCACCGCCAGAGATGCCTTTGAAGCCAGGACAATCGCGCCGTGGTAACGAAGAAAGCTTTGCGATCGCTGTACGTATTCCCAATCCGATAGAATCTTTGCATCTAGCACCAGAAGTAGCAGAACAACTCAGTCACGTTACCGCAGTCCAAGAACAATTAGAAGCTCATCCCCTACATCAATCAGGCAATGCTGCAACGCTTTTCAAACGCCGGGCCCGTTATGTCGAACTAGAAGCCGAACTCGAACAGTTGCAAGGGCAAGTAGAGCAACAGTCACAACGTCATTGGGAAGAATTTCTCAATTTAATCGCCATTCTGCAACACTTTGACGCTTTGGATAACTTAGTCCCCACACAATTAGGGCAAATCGCAGCCGCCATTCGCGGGGAAAATGAATTGTGGTTGGGTTTAGTATTCGCTAGTGGTGAATTGGACAACTTAGACCCGCACCATTTAGCAGCAGCAGCCGCGGCTTTGGTGATGGAAACGCCCCGTCCAGATAGCAAGGTTAACTTTGACCTTAGTAATGAAGTAGCAGAAGCCTTGAAAAAATTGCGGGGAATTCGCCACCAAATGTTCCAACGACAACGGCGGTATAACGTAGCGCTGCCGATATGGTTGGAATTTGAGTTAATTGCCATAGTCGAACAATGGGCGCTAGGAATGGAGTGGATAGAACTCTGCGAGAACACTACCTTGGATGAAGGCGATGTAGTGAGAATTTTACGCCGGACTTTGGATTTATTGTCGCAGATACCCCACATTCCCCATTTGCCAGACTCTTTCTTGCGTAATGCCTATCGGGCGATGCAGTTGATTGATAGATTCCCTGTAAATGAGGTGGTTGAATAAATAGGACGTGGCAATTTCTGTGCGTCTTTTTCTCTCAGCACTTATAGCAAAGTGCTGAGTGCTGTACATGGATAGCGGGGCGTTTAGCCCGTGCTGAGTAGAAACCCAGTTAAATCAAGGCTTTTAGCAATCAACATTATCCTAACATTAGTGGCTACGGCTATATACAAAAAAAGACGCTGTAGGGGCAATTCATGAATTGCCCCTACAAACCGCCGCAACAATCAATTTACATTTGGCCAAATATATAGTAGTGGTACGTAGTTAAAAATGCTTTTTTGGTTTCGTATATCTTTTATACATGATTAATCACGTGTATCTAACAAAAGTTATAGTCGCTATCAGCGCTATTCAATCTTAGTACACCAAGTTTCCAGTACCCTGCAACTGACGCAAAGAATTTATACATAATGGACAGTCACAGCCAAATACCCTAATTGCCGCATCGCTTTCCTCTTCAGTAAAGTTCAACATGGCAATATTCCGATCTGATACTGATGTGACAATAGTTGAGGAACTTGTAGAGGTATACGGACGTTTTCTTTCTGAATCTCGAATACACACAAAATCTTGTCCACCATGTGGGTTAGTTATACAGGTACGACCGTCTTGTGTGTGCAGTAATCTCTGTGTAATGCTACCACTAGCATGGGCAGGATGAAATGCCACCAGCGTAGACATCATCGACACAAAAATTGAGGAACTGGAAAGCAAATTCAGAAGAATTTTTTTGTTCATATATTTCCTTGAGAAAATTGTCTACTAGATTAGGGTATTCGATTAACTTTCAAACTTCAAGTGAATTTTCCCTGAGAATAGCTAGATAGACACTATGTTACCCAAGAAAGTTCCATCTCTTCACCAGTTTGAACGGAAATTATTTACTACATTGTAATTCAGCAATCAAACAGGCTTGATGTCTAGCTTTTAGACGCAACGTTATGTAATTCAGCAAATTTCAATCTGCTGTATATTGCCAAGACGGTTATTATTTGCTTGATGTAAGTATAAGAGCTTAATTAAATTAGAGCTAGTAATTAGCGGCTCTAGCCCTTTAAATTTTTATCCAAAGCAATAAATTGCTCACTACGAACGAAAGGTATATCTTACATAATTCTACACAATTGAAAACCGCAATAGCTATCTTTACAAGATTACAAATCTTAATTTTAATCAAAAGACAGTATATATATTTAGCAATCAATTTGAGATAGATTCTCGTTCTTAAAATATTAACTTGTAAAAACTTCTTTTTTTCATTAAATTAAAAAAAAGGCTCATATCTCAATTAATTTACTAGCCTACAGAGAAAAAATGAAGCAGAAAGTACATTCAGAATCTTCAGATTGTTGCAGCTGTGAACATGACCATCACGAGAATCATAACCATGTTCATAATCACAATCATGATGATAATCATAACCATGATCACAATCATGAACACGGGGGAGAGTTCAATCTGAAAAATGAGATATTGCCTTTGGTAACAATTTTAAGTTTATATGCGCCTGGTGTAATTTTTGAAAATCAATTACACAATACAT
>CAXUOL010000509.1:0-5392 GCA_964252435.1 uncultured Nostoc sp. | reverse complement strand
GGGAGAGGTACAAACACGTTGCACAGTTGCTAGCTGACCTGAGACAAGCGATGGTGGTAACAGGGAAGAACTTAATTGAGTAACCCCCTGGGGTGCAGAGTAAGGGAATTTCAAAAAGTTATGTTTTTTGGGAAAAAATTGACCTCAGTTTTCGGGTTGTATGTTAAAAGTTCTCTAAGTAATACTCTAAGAACTTTGAGAATATAAGATAGAGAGATATTTACTGGGGTCAAAAGGTGAGCATATTTTGAGCATGACTGCTGAGTAGTGATTTATACCTGTTATTGCTGCTCTAACACTCAAAATAGCTCATTTGAGCATTGTATGAGCATTTTAGAGAGATTAGTGGCTGAAAGTATTGGTAATAGCCAGAGTGCAACTGATTTTATTTACGGCAGGTTTATTATTCTGGTCGAGCCTGTCTTCGCTCTTACCAACCCTACCGCTTTACATCAATGATGTGGGCGCAAGCAAGCAAGAAATTGGCCTTGTCATGGGTAGTTTTGCCATTGGCTTATTGCTATCTCGCCCAATGCTGGGACGGTTAGCCGATGAACGCGATCGCAAAATTGTTTTGTTGATTGGTACGATCGTAGCTGCGATCGCACCCTTTGGTTACTTGGCAACCAAATCAATTGGGTTATTAATCCTGGTGCGGATTTTTCACGGCATTAGTATTGCTGCTTTTACCACTGGCTACAGTGCCTTAGTCGCAGATTTAGCGCCCGCCGAGACTCGTGGTGAAATCATTGGTTACATGACCTTAGCAACTCCCCTTGGTTTAGCAATTGGCCCTGCCTTGGGTGGGTATTTAGAAGCTACAAGTGGTTACGGGATGTTATTTCTGTTATCCGCCGAATTGGGCTTTGTCGCCCTGTTGGGGATTGTACAAGTTACGAATCCGCGAGTGCAAACGCAGGAGCAAACAAAGGGAGAGGATCGCATATTTTGGCAAATTTTGGCCAGTCCACGGGTGAGAGTTCCAACTTTAGTTATGTTGCTGGTTGGTTTGTCCCTTGGTGCTGTACATACCTTTGTGTCGTTGTTCCTCAAATCCACTGAGGTGGACTTCAATGGCGGACTGTTTTTTACAGCTGCGGCAATTTCTAGTTTTAGTATCAGGGTATTTGCTGGAAAGGCAAGCGATCGCTTCGGGCGGGGTTTGTTTATTACCTTTGGTATTTTTTGCTACGTTTTGGCGTTAATACTGCTATGGCAGGGTGACAGTGCGATCGTTTTCTTACTGGCTGCGATCGCTGAAGGTGCTGGTGGTGGTACACTGTTCTCGATGATGATTACGATGATGGCAGACCGCTCGCTGCCGCAAGAACGGGGGAAAATTTTTGCTATCTGCATAGCTGGATTTGATCTGGGAATTGCGATCGCTGCTCCTCTTTTGGGTATTATCGCGGAACTTGTAGGCTACCGCGATATGTTTGGCTACGGTGCTGCGATCACTTCTGTTGCACTTGTCCTCTTCCTCACCCATTCGAGCAAAAACTTGTCCAACTCACTGCGCTTTGCACTGGGTCTAGCTCCAGATGCCTACGCTTTGAAAAACTTAAAAGTTAGGAGTGATGAAATTTAACTCTTGTACAGACGCGATTAATCGCGTCTGTACTCCTAACTTTCAACTCTTAACTTTTTAAAAACGGGCGAGGAGGGATTCGAACCCCCGACACCGTGGTCCGTAGCCACGTGCTCTAGTCCACTGAGCTACACGCCCTCACCGACAATCTATATTAACACGTTCTAATCAAATGGCACAAGATAATTTTCCAGCTAATTTTGCCAACTTAACCCATCTAGATCCCCAAGGACAGGCACAGATGGTTGATGTATCTGATAAAGCACCCACCATTCGCCAAGCAGTAGCAGCTGCCAATGTGCGAATGCTGCCAGCCACTTTCGCTGCCATTCAAGCCGGAAATGTCCCAAAAGGGGATGTGTTGGCAACTGCAAGATTGGCTGGGATTATGGCAGCCAAGCAAACAGCCACTTTAATTCCTCTGTGTCATCCGTTGCCTTTGCAAAAAATCGCAGTGGAGATCATACCCGATCCCCAACTACCGGGTTATCAAATTCAAGCCACAGTCAAAACCAAAGCTGAAACCGGTGTAGAGATGGAAGCCTTAACTGCCGTTTCTGTAGCTGCTTTGACTTTATACGATATGGCAAAAGCTTTAGAAAAGTCGATTCAAATTGAATCAATTCGTTTAATAAGTAAGAGTGGCGGGAAATCAGGAGATTATTCCTCGCCAGAGCAATAAGCTGCGCCGCTCTGCCTTTGCGCTGCAACAACCTGAAGAAGCGTCTACGTTAAAAAAATTGACTTTGACAAAGAGTTAAGCCTTAACACAAGTGTATTGAGAAATAATCACCTTATCTACTCCTTATTTTCTAGCGTGCTGAATCAATTCTTGTTTTTTAGCAGGATAGTCAACACCTTTCAAGCGTCTAGATAATTAACTGAAATTAATACACAAATCCTGACAGAAAATGTGACAATTTTCCCAAATACTGTTTTGGATATTCAGTAGCCATGTTAAGTATCAAAGATATTGAAATTCAAAATATTCCCCTAAGTGCTGGTACCAACGATATCCTGGAAGGCACCAGCGTTGCCGATACCCTGATTGGCGGCAAGGGCGATGATTACCTCAACGGTTACGGTGGTGCTGATATTTACCGTTATGCTCTTGGGGACGGTAACGACACTCTCTATGATTCTGAATACACCGGCGGCAACATTGACCAGCTTATATTCTCTGGCACTGGTCTGACTGCCAGCAATGCAATTGTTACACGCCTCGGTAGCAGCAATGACCTGAAGATTTCTTTTGGTGGTGTAACCGGCTCTGTCATTCTCAAGGATCAAGTCTACAGCACTTATGACTACGGTGTTGAAAAGATTACCTTCAGTAATGGAACCATCTGGAACGAAGCGCAGTTGCGGAATGCTTATCTTACCTTGGGTGCATAGGGATCGCCTATGACGACTGTTGGCAAATTTAAAAAATACTTATGCCAAACTCATCGAACGTAGCTCATTAATAGAACTAGTCCACAAAACGGAAGATGGGTATTAATTCTTCTTCCTCACTCCCCACTCCCCAGTTATGGCAGGTTGTCAGGGTCGAGGCCCAGACTACGTAAGTAGGCTGCCAACTGTTCAGCGCGTTGACGTTCTTGTTCTAGCAATAACTCAGCCTGTTCTACCCGTTGATTGAGTTCCAGCGAGTTCAAAAATCTCTGTCCATCTGGACGGTAAATTACTAACTCCCCAAGACCTGTTTGAAATCTAATTCCTAAGCGGGGACTGACCCAACCATCCATTTGCCATAGCTTATTCAAATGGTTGTTTTGCCGCAACCAACCATCTAGTTGAAAACTTTCAGGGTCGTATAAATAGTATTCTTCAACATCATAAGTATCGTAAAATTCCAGCTTACGCTCCATCTCTTTGGTATCATTACTATAAGAAAGAATCTCAAAGACTACTTGTGGTGGAATATTATCTTCTTGCCACTGACGATAGGAACGACGTTTTCCCTTTTGTCTACCGAAGACAACCATCACATCAGGTGCAGTCGGTGCAATCAGCCGAGAACGGACGGGATACCAGAGCAAATCTCCTGCAATCAAAACATTGTTATTATTAGCAAACAGAATCTCTAAATTCTCCTTAATCAAGACAATCCAACGATATTGCTCTGTATTGTCTGCCATTGGTTTGCCGTCGCTATCTGGATAGAGGAGATCGGGGTCTATTTGCTCAAAGATTGTCATCAGATTTAACCCAGCGGCTCTTAACTTCCAATTCAATTATGACTGCTTCTAGAAGTCTAATCGCAACGATCGCACCAAAAACCTTAGAATGAGTAGGGTGTATTTAAATCTGTAACAAATATTTATGCCTCCTCGTTGGCCTCGCAAACCCGATCGCAAAGACCCTGATTACCGCAAGATTGATGACCGGATGAATTTTGCCGTTCATGTAGCGATCGCTGCTATGATTAATTCTGGCTTATGGTTTTTTCACATCTTGAAAAGCACTACCTGGGACTGGCTGCCGTTATTGACTGCAAGTTGGACAGGAATAGTATTAGTGCATCTAATTTATATTAGTGCGATCGCTAATTACAGCGAAACTCCACCTAAATCCACCTGAAGACGGACTGCTGATGCTGGGGCGACTGTAACCTGTGGTAGTAGAATCAGCCTATTAATTGAGCGATAATGTAAAAAAGCCTGAGATTTTGCACTCTTTCTTAACGTAGGGTTATTTTTATGGCAAAGACTAACACCACAGAATTACTGGAAGCCCTAGCAGCTGAAATTGGCGAAAATGTCTACATGGACATTGCCAAATGGCATCTTTATTTATCTAATGCCAAACTGCATACCCTTGTTGCTGAACAGTTGTATCCTTTAATTACTTCCAACAATGTAAGTGAAGACCAAGTTTTAAAAGTCTTGCAATCAATTACAGTAAAAATTGGCGGCGGTAGAAGCGAACTTCCTTTAATCGATTTACTCCCACTCCAATGCCAAGTAACATTAGTTGATATTTTGGAAAAATATCAACGCGAAATCTAATCCCTAAAATCAAAATTATTTAAGTTGAATGATTTTCTTGGTCAGTCTCTTTTATCTGATTTTAGATTTGAGATGCTGAATTGGAGATTTATTTACCGCGTCAATTTTATAAAAATGAAAACCACAGATACACATAATAAATAAATATTGTGTAATTTATGTGTGTATATCTGGTAAAAGTTTCCTTTAACAATTAAGGAATCTCGACGCTCTAAATCAGTTGAGATGTGAACGAGTTGATGTTGGTTGAAACTCGTCCTACACTCTCATGCAAACTTATGGAGGCAATTTCTATGCTTTTACAACTCAAAGATACTGGCGAATTAGTAAAAATTCTTGAAATTCAGGAATTACTCGACCCGAATAATGATGTCGTTCAGGCACGGCAACAAGAAGGTGAAGAAGAACAGCCACCTAATAGTTTTAAAAAAGAAAATCTCGTTTTTCCTTCTGGTGAAGTTCTACCACGCTGTTGGTTAGATGCTGAATATAGACACGGCAACGGTTAATGATTTTTAAATCAGGTAATTGGTAATGGGAGTAAACTGATTATCCATTATCAATTTACTTAACAAGAGCAACAAGCGGTAGGGGCGCACGGCTGTGCATAGGTGTCAACTTAACGTAAAAACCTTGTAATGACGTTATATCAAAATTACTCAATTACCAATCAATCCTGAGTCACCCCACCCCGGCTTTGCTAAAGCAAAACCTCCCCTCCCCTTGGTAAGGGGAGGGGTTGGGGGTGGGGTAAAACGTATACCGGGTAAGCATTTGAGCTTAAGTTGACACC
>CAXUOL010000508.1:0-5401 GCA_964252435.1 uncultured Nostoc sp. | reverse complement strand
AACAGTTTTCCCAGTCAGGAGTGCAGTGGCTAGGCTATACCCCAATGGTTGAAGAGGTTTCCTTCACCGATATTCCTATTTCCCAACTCCAATAAAACTATTTAAAAAGTGAGAAGTTAGGAGTTAGAAGTTTTGAATTAATAACTCCTAACTCCTAACTCCTAACTCCTCACTCCCAACTACTGACTATTAACAGCTTCAGTCACCTTTGTCCTTACTGATATCTCCTGCTTCTGTTTTCCTTGGGTAGATGAAGGGAAACTTGTAGGAACAGTCTTTGCACCCGTTCGCTTCGCCAGTGCTAATAACAGGTAGACTGTGAACAAATATCCAGAGGCTAAAATAAAAATCATCATAGGTATACTTCCGTAAATCATTGTTCTACTAGCACCCTTCTAAACGAAATAAAATTCCATAAAATTAGTAGAACCTCAGCCAAGTAAGTGCATTCTTAATGACTGTAGTTTCCTATAGTAAAATTACCTATAGAGATAAAATCCTCTACGGACAAAGAATTTATAACCTAATGCGACTTCTTGCAAACCATAGATCCCACAGCAGTTAGCTTGCCGTTTAGCAATCTAAAACTACGATTCTCAGCGGTCTACTCGATCTGCTTTATTTTTGCTTAAACTGCTGCCAAAAGAGCAATGCTTGCGCTCTACGTGCGCTAAGTACGTGTAGCGGCTTCCCATAGGAATATCACACAGCTCCAAACCAGGAGTTTTGCCTATCGTAGGAAAAATTAAAGAATTTATTCCCTTAACCTAACCGACGAATATTTATTTTAGACTCACAACACCAACTCAGTAAAATCAACTAGTAGCTGACTTAACTTTTGGGGTGCGAATATCTTACAAAATTTAAAATTCCTATATTTTAGCGTAACACAACGACCCCAAATTTTGAGCTTATTCGGCTGCTAAATTTCAAATTTTTTGAAGAGCTACACCTCAATCTGGAGAAATTAGCCTTACCTCTTGGCGACGAATTTAAATCACTTCCTTTTTGTCAATAAGTAATATTGCTTAAATTATCTTTGAATTGTTGGCAAGAAAGGTGAGATGAGAAACTACTTAACACAATTTAATCTGACATTTATCCCGTGTACTGAGAATTCATGTTTTAAGTTAGTTTAAAGTTTGAGTAGCCACAAATTAAGTACAATTGCTTATTGACAAAAATCTTGGCAACCTTAATTATCACCCATAGACTCATAAAAATGGGATTACCTGATGAAAACTTTGCGCTGGCACAAGGTTATCTTAAAATGAGTATAGGATATGTAAACTTTCGTAACCTAAGTCAGAGTCCGCCCATCCATGACCCCAGCCACCTCCCTGTTTACCCCTGTGGAAGCAGACCTGCGACTACTAGCAGATAACCTAAAACAGCTAGTTGGAAATCGCCACCCCATTCTGTTTGCAGCAGCCGAACATTTATTCGGAGCTGGGGGAAAGCGTATTAGACCAGCAGTTGTCCTGCTAATATCGCGGGCAACAATGTTAGAACAAGACATTACACCGCGTCATCGCCGCCTTGCTGAGATTACAGAAATGATTCACACAGCAAGCTTAGTACATGACGATGTGGTAGATGAATCAGACGTGCGGCGAGGCGTTCCCACCGTTCATAGTTTGTTTGGGAACCGCATTGCCATCTTAGCAGGAGATTTTCTCTTTGCCCAATCGTCCTGGTATTTAGCAAACTTGGACAATTTGGAGGTGGTGAAACTGCTCTCAGAAGTCATTATGGATCTGGCTACTGGGGAGATTCAGCAGGGACTAAATCGTTTTGATGCTGGTATCTCTATTGAAACTTACATTGAGAAGAGTTACTACAAAACAGCTTCGTTAATCGCTAACAGTTCTAAAGCTGCTGGGCTACTCAGTGAAGTCTCGCAAGAAACTGTTGAGCATTTGTATAGCTACGGTCGTCATTTTGGTATAGCATTTCAAATTGTTGATGACATTTTAGATTTCACCAGTACAACGGATACCTTGGGTAAACCAGTGGGGTCTGATCTCAAAAGCGGTAATCTGACTGCACCCGTTTTATTTGCTTTAGCCCAAAAACCATCTTTGGAAGTGCTGATTGAACGAGAGTTTGCTCAAGAAGGAGATTTAGAGCAAGCACTAGCACTGATTCAAGATAGTCAAGGTATACAGCAGGCGCGAGAGTTAGCTGCTCACCATGCTAAGTTGGCAATTGAACATCTTGCAGTTCTTCCATTCTCAGAATCCCACCAGGCATTGATTAACATCGCTGAGTACACACTGAGTCGCCTCTATTAAATCAGTTCTCAGGTAGAAAGTGGGGATTTAGATGTAGGTGTGTTGTGGCTTCGGTAACGCACCGAAAACCTAAAATGTAGTGTTGTGCTAACGCTTTAAGACACTAAAGCAGTTTTATGTTTAATTTAATCCACTTATTTAGCAGGTAGAAAGTGGGGTTTTATTTGGAAGTTCTTAGGGATTTCCAAAAAAGAAATTACTACTACTTGTGGGGTGGATAGTGTTCGACTGAGCGCTCACTCTAAAGACTTGCCTGCTTTTGGTTACTAAACACCTCATAATAAAGAATGAGATATTTTTTGATGTGAAAGTTCTTAAGTATAAAACTCTGCTTCACTAGGAAACTAAAACTTTAAAATGGAAAAATGTTCACTGAGAACTGTTTTTTAATCAATTTTAGGTTTCACGAGATTTGAGTTAGTCGCATGGTGTAACAGAAATAAAAAATTTCTTTTTTCACTGATTTAGAAAACTTTTTTAAAGAAATTTGAGATTTAAAATTTTGGATGTGGGGTTGTATCTAAAAAACTCCACATCCAAATTTTTTCTATGCAATATCAGGGGGGATCTGTTTAGGCGATCGCTGTTGTCGTAACTGTTTCTGCATGAGTTTTTCTAGTTCAGTGCGTCGAACTTCGACGGTATGAGTGGTCTTACCCGGCGTCTCCAAAAAAACGATACTATCTACGGGTTCTAATGCCACCATTTGGAACAAAATATGGGTGACAGGAGTAATTTTAGCTAGCATTTGAGGGTCAAGCCCATCAGGGGAAATTAGAGAGACATCCTGTATGGTAGGGAAAGCGTAAATCACACGTTTTTCCAATCCTGGGTTAGTACGATTGCTCAATGTAGTTAAAACCCAGCTTGACTCCGAATTTTGGAGAATATAGTACTGGGAGTAGCGTAATTTTTGAGCGATCGCTTTAAGGGCAGGAGCAATTGCTGCAACAAGATGTGGTGTCATACCATCGCGGGGTGCATTGTCAATCAGCAATTGAATTTGTGCTTCTAAATCCATAATGACTTGTATACGGCTCTTGGGTAATGGCAATAACATCTATCAAGTGTGAACAATCCCATCAGAATTGGGAATAATAAAATCAGCCACATCCTTAATATAGGATTGGCCTGCGTTTAGCTTATACGTAAAACCAAACCAGCCAATACCCACAGTCGTACAGGTTGTATTTAAGTAAGTTAGGGTCTTTTGAAAACCGAGACTATGAATTCAGCCGCAACCGCAACTATTCCATCTGCAACTATTCTGGGAGAAAATTCTACAGGCGTGGAGGCGATCTTTCAACTCCTGTCCAAGGAGTTTCAGCAGTCAACTAAAGCTTCGGAACAGAATTGCCACGATGTCGCAACACGTATTACCACCGAAGTTTACCGGATTTGTCATGAGAGTAAACGTATCCAAGCTTCTGGATCTGTAGAAAGCTCGGCGATGACCTTGGCTCGGCATCGGCTGCAACAGTGTCTCAGGTACTATCAGTTGGGTTCAAATCGGGGCAGAGTCGAATTACACAGTACTCTGAGTGCAATTATTTATCGATATATTAATCCTCCTCAGAGACAATTGAGCTATCAAGGGCGGCTGACGATCATTGAAGATTTCCTCCAAAGTTTTTATTTAGAGGCGTTGAACGCTTTCCGGCGAGAAAATCAACTCGGTGCTACTTATCGCCCTCAGACGCTCTTGGAATTGTCCGAGTATATGGCATTTACCGAGCGTTACGGCAAGCGACGCATTCCCTTACCAGGCCGTCAGCAACAGCTAATTATCCTGCGGGCGCAAACTTTTTCTCAACAGCAGCCCCCAGAAACCAGCGTAGATATAGAACAAGCCGCAGAAGGTAGCAATAATGAAGGTGACGGTTCTTGGGAAGAACCAGCAATTCACCAATTGCGCTCCACAATGGCGACGCAAGCCGAACCCGAACCCGAAGAAGACACCTTGCGTTCCGTTGTGGTTACAGAATTAATGAATTATCTCGAACAACGACAACAATCTGACTGCGCTGATTACTTTTCTCTCCGCCTCCAGGATTTATCAGCACAGGAAATTGAGTCGATTTTAGGTTTAACTCCTCGTCAGAGAGATTATTTGCAGCAGCGCTTTAAGTATCATTTGATTCGGTTCGCCCTGTTGCACCGTTGGGAATTAGTTCACGAGTGGCTAGAAGCTTCTTTGCACACCAATTTGGGCTTAACTCCTCAGCAATGGCAAGTATACACAGCACAGCTGGACAACAAACAACGGTCTTTATTAGAGTTGAAGCAACAAGGACAAGCTGATGAAAAAATAGCCAAAACTTTAGGGCTGTCAATGGCACAACTGCAAAAACGATGGTTTAAAATTCTTGAGCAAGCTTGGGAAATTCGTAACTCATTAGTTTCCGGATCAGGTGCATCTACTCATGAATAGTGACTCAGAATCCTTACAACACCGGTGTCTCAATTGGTTATTGACAGATGATGTCAAAAATAACGAGCAATCGGTAGAATGTGAGGAAAATGACGGGGTAAAAAACCTCCTCAAGGAAGCCACTGCCTCAAAAAGCAGTCAGCCAAAATTGGGAGGAACGCCCCAGACCTTTCAACTGGGAGAAATTCCTACTGTGCAAGATCGTTTTCAAGCTCTCCTTAAGCATCGGCTACAAATTCAAGCCCAAGAACATCCACCGTTGTTTCCCTGGGAAACACAATTAGTTGAATATCCTGATTTTGTTGATGAGCCGTCAATGACACTCGTTCCTAGCTGGGGATGGATGGTACAACAATCGAAGTTGACCTTGCCGACTCGCTTACCGGAAAGAGTTTTCCAGCAATTGCTAGAACAATGTCAGGCTTTGGTGACATCTTCAGTGCCGTTGGGGGCCAAATTAGTTCAAGTGGTGGAGAACTTTTTTCCCAATGAGTCTCAAGCACTAAATGACATAGCTGGATTGGTGCTAAGAAGCACCTATCGGTCTGTAAGTACTCTGGAGGCAATGCCCGCTATTCAGAGCGATTACTCAGATTTACAACCGCGTCAACAAATGGCTTTGTCGTTGCTAGCAGCGAAACAACTGCTGGAAAATCTGACTCTACCACTTTCAGCA
>CAXUOL010000507.1:0-5402 GCA_964252435.1 uncultured Nostoc sp. | reverse complement strand
TAGCTCCAAAATTTCAAGGAACTTGGTCGCAAAAAAAGGCGATGGAGTTGTTTGCAGAAGAAGCGCAGCGACTACAAGACCTTGGGGAACATCCCCAAATTCCAACTTTGATAGCTTACTTTGAGCAAGACGGTTGCCTATATTTGGTGCAGCAGTTTATCAATGGGGATAATTTGTTAAAGGAGTTGCAACAGCGCAAGGCTTATAACGCTAGAGACATTCAATCTATTTTGCTAGATTTACTGCCCATCCTAAAATTTATCCACGATCGCAAAGTTATTCATCGAGACATCAAGCCAGAAAATATTATCCGCAATAAAAATGATGGACGATTAAGCCTAATCGATTTTGGCTCCTCAAAACAATTCACCGCCAAAGTTCAACAGAAATCTGGCACATCCATAGGTTCGCATGGTTATTCTCCCTTAGAACAAATTAGAGATGGAAAAGCTTTCCCCGCCAGCGACTTGTTCGGTGTGGGGGCTACCTGCTTTCATCTGCTAACGGGAAATTCGCCGTTTCAGTTGTGGATGGAATCTGGGTACGCCTGGGTGAGTAATTGGCGAGAATATTTGCAAAGTCCGCTAAATCCTGAGTTGGATTTTGTCATCGACAAGCTTTTGAAAAAAGATATCCATGAACGTTACCAGTCAGCCGAAGAAGTCCTTAGAGACTTGACTCCAAAACAACTCCTCGCCCTGCCACCGGCGGGTAAGTCATCTGGGAAATTACCACCAACTAAAGCACCATATTTACCAAAAAGTTATCCCTTACTGAGAATTTTAATCTTAGTCAGTGCTTTCATTCTGTTGTTTGGATTCAGCGAATCTTGGTATAAAAATTTTCGCCGTATGCAAACCAGTTTGGTCTCTAGGTTGATTCAACACAATAGTCCTGGTAAAAATGACGCGATTTTGAGTGAGATTAGCTTGGGTAAGGTTTCCTTAGCTAACACCCTCCAAGGACACGAAAACTCAGTTTTATCTGTCGCCATTAGCCCCGATAGCAAAACCATAGCCAGCAGTGGCAGCGATAGTACAATCAAACTTTGGAATCTCGCAACCGGAAAACTAATCTCTTCACTCAACGGGCATTTTCAGCAGGTGAATGTCGTAGTAATTAGTCCAGATGGCAAACTTCTGGTTAGTGCCAGTGATGACAACACCATTAAAATCTGGAATCTGGCAACGCGAAAACAAATTCGCACTCTTATGGGGCATTCTGACTCAGTTCATGCCCTAGCCATCAGTGCTGATAGCGAGACTCTAGTTACTGGTAGTGATGATAACACCATTAAAATCTGGAATTTGGCAACAGGAGAGCAAATTCGGACACTAACAGGGCATACATTCTGGGTGCGGTCAGTGGCTATCAGTCCCGATGGTGTGATTCTGGCCAGTGGCAGTTTTGACAAGACGATCAAAATCTGGAATCTAGCAAAGGGATACCCAATCCGCACATTAGAAAGAAATTCTCAAACAGTGACAACTGTGGCTATTAGCCCAAATGGTAAAATTTTAGCTAGTGCTGGCCGCGATCGCACCATCAAAATTTGGAATTTAGTTAGCGGAAGAGAACTTCGCACACTAGCGGGACATGGCAACACCGTCACATCCGTAGCCTTCAGTGCCGATGGTAAAATTATTGCTAGTGGTAGCCGCGATCGCACCATCAAACTGTGGAATACAGCTACAGGAGAAGAAATTCTCACATTAGCGGGGCACACCAACACCGTCACATCTGTTAGCTTCACTCCTGATGGCAAAACCCTTGTTAGCGGTAGTGAAGATAACACTATTAAGATTTGGCGGTTGTCTGAGTGAGTAGGGAGTGGGGATTGGGGATTTGTCATTTATCCTTTGTCCTACCCTGCGGGAAGCCCTTCGGGTGACGCTCCTAACGTCGCTAACGCTACGCTAACAGCAGTCGCTCATGGGGGAAACCCCCAGACGCTCGATGACTCGCTAACGCTGCGCTATCGCCCTTGGCGTCTCCCCTTCTCCCAAAGGGAGAGGCTAACGCCAAGGGAGAAGACCGCGCTGCTTCACCGCTGGCGCGTCTATGTCATTTGTTTAAAGTTACTGAGCATCAACTAACGACTAATGACAAATGACCAATGACAAATGACAAATCAGCAATTAGCTTAGAAGATAGTCAATCTATATTTACCGCGTTCCTGTGGATTTTTGGAAGTAATAACTATATAGTATGTATCATCTTCAGGCAACCTAGCTCGGTCAATTAAAGCACTATAGACACCAGCTTTGTCTTTGTCTTTATCGATAGCGATCGTCTGTCCATGAGAATTTAGCAAAGCTACATAAGGAGAAAACTCTTCATCAACACTATCTACACGAATACTTATAAGCTGATTTTTTTTACCTTGAAAATTAGAAACATTATAAGCGCCTCCATTTTGTTTCAGGGTTGAGCTTTTGGCAGTTAGTTGATCTGATTCATCTAAAGTATAGCTAGCTCTGTCATTCCTGAGAGCCAAGCTATAGCGACCTGTATCTCCAGGATCTTGACTAGTAACTGCAATCTTGTAAGTACCATTCTTCGGCAGTCGTGCAAAAATAAATGCATCATCGCCACCACTGCTTTTATCTAAAGCGCCTTTTTTGACGATGATATTGTTATCAGGATCGTGCAGAAACAACAAGGGTTTTAAACTCAAGTTATTAGATCTACGTGTATCATTACTGCCAATCAGTCTAATTTGAACTAATTGATTTTCTCTACCCTCAAACTCATAGAAATGAAAATATCTACCTTCAGATTGAAAGTCACTCTTACTTAAAATACCTAATGCAACATCTACAAAGTTAATCTCTTTGTAAGTTGGTGTTGCAGGCGAAGAAAACGCTGAATTATCGAGATTTTGGTTCCCAGTTGTAGCTACATTAGAACTTGGCTTGCGAACTCTCCCGGAGCCACCATTAGAACGATTGGCGTTTGAATTTGCAGTTCTAGTTCCAGAGGATCTAGATGCAGAGCTACCACCATTGGAACGATTAGAGTTTGAGTTATAAGTCCTACGTCTAGACGATCTAGGAGTAGAGCTATTATCTGAAACGCTGGAAGTTCGCTGAGAATTTTCTCTATGAGACGATACACGAGGAGTCTGCTGTATTGGTGACTCAATAGAAGTCTTCCGTCTCGGAGATATTGATGCTTGAGAAGCAGGAATTTGCTCAATTCCTTTTTTTACGGCTTCTGGTTGTCTCTCATCTGGTGATTTAGCAATTATGAAGTCTTGAGAACTTTGAGATTTTACCAAAGCACTTATAGGCAGCACATTACTTGTGATTAACAAACTACTAGTCACGCAACCAATTAAAACATGACTTAATTTGCGATGATAGTTTTTGTTTTCTAATAGCATAATTACGCTCCTAATTTTGCTGATAATTTTGTCTCTTTCTGAAAGACAAAATTAATACTAATTGCTGTTTTAACCACAGCAGTTATGTAAACTGAAAGGTAAATTTAGCGTATATACCTTAGCGGCTTGCTAAAGGCATCGCCTGTAATCAAGTGAATTCGTATATCCTACATACCCAAATGTTTGCCACAATCAAATCAGAAAAATTATATTTTCAATTTAGACTACTAGAGGAAATCTCAATTTTGTAGGTATATACTGAGCTACAAACTTAAATTGCTGCTTTTCGGATTTTTGCCCAGATATTTTTGTAAACCTGACTAAATGACTCATACAGATGTAATACATAAGCAGAACTGATGCCCATCAATTCGTCAAAAGGCATCGCTCAAACACAATTTTTTGCAAGTTATCTAAATTGTTCAATACCTGATGAGGTAAGGAAATTGGGGATTTGTATGGTGTCTCAGTGATATTTACTAACAAGAGAGATTATACTGCATGACTTAAGATGAATATATACCCCAACTGAAATGGATTCCCAGTATGCTCTGTTGTGTGAATCCCGATTGCCAAAAACCCTTAAATCCTGATAAAAACAACTATTGCCACAGTTGTAGAGCGGAATTGATACCCCTGCTAGGAGGTCGCTATCGTCCCACTCAGGTTTTATCAGACGAAGGCGGATTTGGTAGAACCTATCTCGCAAAAGATGTACACAAACTGAATGAATGTTGTGTTGTTAAGCAATTCGCGCCAAAACTTCAGGGAACTGGGCCGCTAACCAAGGCCGTCGAACTATTTAAACAAGAAGCGAGCCGACTGCAAGAACTGGCAGAACATCCGCAAATTCCAACTTTATTGGCTTATTTTGAGCAAAATAGCTATCTCTTTTTGGTGCAGCAGTTTATCGATGGGCAAAACTTGCTCAAAGAATCGGAAACGCGGGCAAACTATAACGAAACAGAGATTCGCCAACTTTTGCTAGATTTACTACCGATACTGAAGTTTATCCATGTGCGGGGAGTGATTCACCGAGATATCAAGCCACAGAATATTATTCGCCGTCAAAGTGACGGGCGATTAGTCCTAATTGATTTTGGAGCTTCCAAGCTGTTGACAGCAACAGTGCTGACTAAAATGGGTACTGTTATTGGCTCACACGGTTACACTGCACTTGAACAGATGCAAGATGGAAAAGCTTACCCAGCCAGTGATTTATTTAGTTTGGGGGCTACTTGTTTTCATCTTCTGACTGGGGTTCGCCCATCTCAACTGTGGATACAGCAGGGTTATGGTTGGGTTGCATCTTGGCGGCAACATTTAACCAGTCCAGGTAGGGAAGGGATTTCTATTTCTGTAGAGTTGGGTGAAGTTTTGGATAAGCTGTTGCAACTAGACATCCAAAAGCGTTATCAATCGGCTGATGAAGTCATCACTGACTTGACACCTCAACTACCACCATTGTCATTAGTGCCCCCAACTATACTTACACCAACATTTACAGCTACCCCAGCAAACAAGGGGCCAGTTTCAGCAAAATCAACTAACAATCTGAAAAGTCAACTGCTGTTAGGTTCTAGCATTTTGGTGTTGGGATTAGGGGGAGTTTGGTATTTTCAGTCTCGTCCCCATACAGTCAGCGAGGTTCCTGAACCTAGTTCTCAGCCTATTTCTCAACCTATTCAGTCCCCAAAAAACGTTTCAGAAAATTCTTATCTACCCAAACCCTTCAAGGGGCATTTTAGTGACGTGAATTCCGTAGCTTTCAGTCCTGATGGTACAACCCTTGGCAGTGCCAGTGATGATAAGACAATCAAGCTATGGAATCTGACAGGTGGACAGGAAATCCGCACCTTAGAAGGACATTCCAATTGGATTTGGACTATAGCTTTCAGTCCTGATAGCAAAATCCTCGCTAGTGGCAGTGCGGACAAGACAATCAAACTGTGGAATCTGGAGACAGGAAAGTTAATCCGCACCTTAGACGGAAATGCAGAGTCGATTCTTTCAGTCG
>CAXUOL010000506.1:0-5419 GCA_964252435.1 uncultured Nostoc sp. | reverse complement strand
TTTTATTGGTATGGCAAATTGTCAACTTCTATGAAAATCGAGAAGAAGACCACCTTGATCGGTTGTTGATGAATTTAACAGAAAAAGATCCATTGAAGCGGTTGATTGCTCTAGGTCAACTAACTAAATTCATCAGTCGTAAGCGAGTTGATTCTTCAGTGCAGCAAGATATTGTCCAATGCTTGCAACTCCTACTCAGTCGAGAAGAAGAAGTTGTAGTGCGAGAGGCAGCTTTTAAGAGTTTACAAGCCTGCGATCGCCTACAAGTGCTACCCCCCAAAACAGCAGTACCTTTCGTACCCGTATCAGCAAAAGTCAAACACCACGTTTATTAGTTATTTGTCATTTGTCATTTGTCCTTGGTTAAATGATGATTCCTAATTAATGCCCAATGCCCCATACCCAACACTTATGTATTAGGCGATGTCTACGACGGGCTATTCGGCGTCGCACCATCGGCTACATTATCATCCCCCAAAGAATGTTAGCCTAAAATTGTAATCTCGTAAGATTTAACTCAAAGAGGTTTTATGCAAGGAGTTAGTTCTAACTTGAGTTTAAAAGAGCTTTATGAAATTGACGGTCATCTGTGGTTAGAGAAAACAATCAAGCTATTGAAAGCTAACCATTTAGAAGAATTAGATTTAGAAAACTTAATTGAGGAGCTAGAAAATTTGGGTCGTAGAGACAAAGCCAAGGTTGCTAGTTTATTAGAACAAATTATTAGACATTTTTTATTCCTGCAATATTGGACAAAAGAATTTCAATATAATTCGGGACATTGGAAAGCAGAAATTAGAAGTTTCAGGAATCAATTAAAACGTAATTTGACAACGAATTTATATCAATACTTAGAAAATGAAGTAGCATCAATTTATAATGATGCTTTAGGATATGTAATTGAGAAAACGGAGGGAAAATTAGATAACTTGCCTCAATATTGTACTTATACCTTAGAACAGCTACTAGATATTAATTATCTACCGGAAAATATTTAACATAAAAGGCGTTGCTAAACTTAAATCAGCAACGCCTAATCTTGAGTATTCAATAACTACTCACTACTCTTACTCTGCCCAAGCAATTAACCTTGGTTCATAAGGATTAGCCAGGTGTGGATTTTTCGGCAATACACGCAAAGACAAGCCTTGCAAACCAGAAGCGGTATAGATGATATTACCAGTGTAAATACTCAATTGCTGTCCATCTTCGCCTTGGTAATCCATCACCACTGGTACAGCGTTGACAATCTCACCATTGGCATCGATCGCACCTTGATATAGCTCCACCTGCACATCATCATTGGTCAAAGTCGCCAAGTCAAGCTTGGCTTTGACAGCAACGGTTTGGTTAACCTCAATGTCTGAAGCTGCCGATACGTCAACATCTTTGATTTTGATGTTGAACCAGTGTTCGCTCAGTTTTTCTTTCCAAGCGGCTAGTTCTTTGGCTGGGGCATAGTTATTAACAGTCAGGGTATGATAGCGATCGCTGGCTGGGAAATAAGCTCTTTGGGCATATTCTCCTACCATTCGCGCTGTATTAAAGAAGGGACAATTCAGGCGAATTGCATCCTTCATTTTGGCAACCCACGGACGGGGCAAACCATCAGTATCCCGATGTTCATAAAATAGCGGTACAACTTCCTTCTCTAACAACTCGTAGAGAGCATTTGCTTCTACTTCATCTTGATAGTTGGGATCGTCGTAATTCTCTCCATGTCCAATCGCCCAACCTGTACGGACGTAATCAGCTTCATCCCACCAGCCATCTAGCACACTTAAATTTGGCAATCCATTCATTGCCGCCTTCATACCACTGGTACCAGAGGCTTCCCGTGGACGACGCGGTGTGTTTAACCAAATATCGCAACCCGCAACCATCAACCGGGATATGTGAATGTCGTAATTCGGAACAAACACTACCTGTTTTTCTAAATGCTGTTCGCGGATAAAGTGATTGATCTCGCGGATGAGTTCTTTACCGGGAATATCTTTAGGATGTGCTTTACCAGCAATTACGAATTGCACTTTTCGGTCTTTATTGCCTAATAAAAGCCGCTTAATGCGATCCAAATCACGCATCCACAGGGTGGCACGTTTGTAGGTGGCAAACCGACGGGCAAAGCCAATGGTGAAAGCGTAAGGATCTAAAACTTCTTGGGCTTGGACAATTTCGGAAGCGGAAGCGCCGCGATCGGTTAAATGCTTAACTAAATGCTCCCGCACATACAAAATCATATCTAAGCGGCAGCGTTCGTGATTGCGCCACAATTCTTCATCAGGTATAGCATCCATCCGCTCCCATAATGGGCTATCTGGTGGTGCTGATGACCAATTTGGGCCGAGGTAGCGATCGTACAATTCTTGAGTCGATTTGGCAACACAACTCCGAGCATGGACACCATTAGTAATTGCAGCGATCGGTACTTCTTCTACTGGCACTTTCTGCCACAAGCCTTGGAACATTTGCCGTGACACCACACCATGCAGTTGTGCGACACCGTTAGAAAATGTTGCCATTTTCAGTGCCAGCACCGCCATACTGAAAGGCCCAGATAAATCGCCTGTATTCTCACGCCCCAGTCCTAAAAATTGCTCTTTGGGCAATCCAAATATCTCTGCATAGTACCCCAAGTAGTACAACATTTTTTCGGGAGCGAATAAATCAATTCCCGCTGGTACTGGCGTGTGGGTGGTAAAGATATTGCTGGAAGCTACTACCTGTTTAGCTTGGGCATAATTTAGCCCCTCTTCCTGAATCAGCAAACGGATGCGTTCTAGAGCAGAGAAGGCGGCGTGGCCTTCATTCATGTGGTAGGCGGTAACTTTTAACCCCAAAGCTTTGAGCATTTGTACACCACCGATCCCCAGCATAATTTCCTGGTGGATACGCATATCGATGTCGCCACCGTACAGCTGGTCTGTGATGTCATGATCGTAAGTGTTGTTCGGTTCAATGTTGGTGTCCAGCAGATACAGAGGTACTGTTCCTACCTGTACGCGCCAAACTCTGGCATATACCTTGCGTCCGGGATAATCTACCGCAATCCGCAGTTCTGAACCATCGGCATTGCGCTCTAGATGCAAGGGCATATTGTAGAAATCGTTGAGCAGGTAGCGTTCCTGCTGCCAGCCATCGGCATTGAGATACTGGGCAAAGTAGCCTTGCTGATAGAGCAAACCTACACCGACAAGCGGTAAACCCAAGTCACTGGCAGATTTGAGGTGATCCCCCGCCAGAACACCCAAGCCTCCAGAATAGACAGGCAAACAATCTACAAGTCCAAATTCCGCCGAAAAATAGGCGTAGCATTCTTTGGGTTTCTGCTCCCGTTGTTTCTGATACCAGGTACGCTCTTGCAAATAATCGTCTAACTGACGGTCAGCTCGATCCATTTGCGCTAAAAAGCCTTCATCTTCGACAACTTCCAGAAGCCGCGACTGAGATATAGTACCCAGCATTAACACCGGGTTATGATGGCTAGACTCCCAGAGGTCAGAGTCTAAGCGACGAAATAAATCTTTAGTATCAACGTTCCAGTCCCAGTGCAAGTTATATGCCAGCCGCCGTAGTGGTTCGAGTCGCGGCGGTAGTGAAGGGGATACGTTAAATGTGCGAATTGGCTGCATAGGTTGGCAAAACTCCAAGTTTAGCTATGGTTATTGTTTACTCTCTTTACCAATGTTGCCAATTCTTTATACTGTAGTTTGTGAAAAAGTGATGACTTTGTTAAGCATTGAGAATTATTTTTAACCTCGTTGCTAAAGTTTACACCAAGGTGTCTCTAATTCTATGCCTGACTCTGAGCCATGTACTTGGTATATTAAGATTTAATCATTTACTGGTATGTATCACTTAAAAAAATCTAGTTTTGAATAAATAATTTATATTTATTTTAGTATTGCTTTCGGGGATCAATTCGAGATTCTTGGCTGAGGGTAAAAATTCCCCATAGCTGTATTCAGTAAAGTGAAATTTTTTAATTATTTTTTAATAAAATTGCGCTGTCAAAGAAGGTAGTCCCGATGAAACGAGTTTCAAAAGCCTTGCATAAAATTCTTCTAAAGACTGGGATTTTTACTCAACACTGCCTCAATACCCCGCTATCCATGTACAGCACTTCCAAGTCAGGAGGCAGAAGGGAAACCCCATAAATAATCGGATGAAAGCCTTACCAAGCAGTTAATCAAGAAAAGCGATGCCTGCGGTGGACTACGCCGACGCTAACTACTTGGTATGAAATATTTGCACTAAATCAGGAAAATAACTTATAAAGGTGTTATTTTATGCACCTAGAGAAGGCTGATCTTTAGTATTTTTTGTCATTGTCAGAGCTACAGCTGCTGCATAAGCGAGTTCCGCTGCCATTTGATAAGCAAGTTTGATACTTGATGAAGTGTCCTTGGTTTTAGGAGAAGGGGAAGCTTTTTTGCGGCGCGACTCTTGTTTGACATCACCTGCTGCAATCGCTCGCTGTAAAATGATCCAGGCATCTAGGTCTTCTGAATCATAATTACTTTGAAGTTGCGATCGCAGTTGATCTTCGGCTACAACACTCAGATAGCCGATAGTTAGAGCTTCTTGCACAATTTCTTTAATTAAAGCCATAATTTGAACCAAGTGTGTGAGTTAAAACCGATACCTCAATTTGGGAAATTAGATGTTTTTTTGTGGATTTATCCTCGAAACTAAGCTACGTTTTAGCTTTCTTTAAATAAAATTTATAACGAGTAGTACCAAGCACACATCACCCTCTTGGCTCACCCGAATGGGTGATTTAGAATATTTTAGATAGTAAGTATGTAGACAAAGGGAATATTTTGAGCTAATTTGGCTTTTTAATGAAGAGGGTGTCACAAGTATAGTAGATATCATCCTAAGTTGAACGCCCAATCATAAAATTACTTTTACCAGCAACGATATAAATATAGACAAAAATGCCAATAACCGCTGACAGCATTTTTTAAATCTCCCTCCTCAAGGGATTTTATCTAAGTGTATAAAAATATTTGCAAGTAGCGAACGCTCTAGTAAAAAAGTTAACTTATTTACTCCATTCTCATCAACAATAAACCTGGAAATAAACTTATTTTATGAGAGTGTTCCACTAAAAATAAAATGTGTTATCGTTAAAAACAATTGTTATAAAAAACCATTCATGTCATTACAAACATGAATTGGCTAGTCTGTAAATCATCCGTGTGCAACATGATTGGAGCAGCATACTCTAGAAATTCGTTGCAAGAAAGTCGTCATAGCAGTCGGGGAAGCGCTTACTTGTTTGCACCGATGGTTAACTTCAATGTGATGGCTGATGTGGGAGATAATCCACCCTAATTGGATTTTATTTGGGCAAAAATACCCAGAAAAATCCAACAATAATTACATTGTCATGCTAGGCAGAAATTTTATCTAA
>CAXUOL010000505.1:0-5421 GCA_964252435.1 uncultured Nostoc sp. | reverse complement strand
CATTTGTTTTTGAGTCGCTGCGGTAATTCGCTCGATTAGCTGACTAATTTCGGCAGTTGCAGAAACGATCGCATTTAAGTTTTGGCGAGTGTCGCTAACAAGATTTGTACCTTCTACTACCTGCTGAATACCAGTTTCCATTGCGACTGCAACTTCCCCTGTTTCTGCTTGAATTTCCTGAACTAATTTTTCAATTTCGATGGTTGCTGCTGCTGATTGGCGAGATAAAGAACGGACTTCATCTGCTACAACTGCAAAGCCTTTGCCATATTCACCGGCACGAGTAGCTTCAATGGCTGCATTCAGAGCAAGTACGTTTGTCTGTGTGGCAAAATTACCAATCAAATTCACCACTTTGGAGATTTTTTGTGAAGATTCGCTGAGACGTTTAATCTTTTTGCTGGTTTGAGCAACGGTTTCACGAATTCCTTGGATTGCTTTTACAGTCAGGTTCATGGCAGTATCGCCAGACTCTACAGTTTGATTGGCTTTTTGTACTGCTAGTTGTACTAATTCAGCATTTGCTACTACAGCTTGAGTAGAGTCCACCATCTGTTGAATATCATCTAAGGCTGCGGTAATGTCCTCAGACTGTTGTTGTGCCAGATTGGTTAGTCCCGCTAGGGAAGCCTCACTATTGCTAGAAGTTTGAGCAACTTGTTGAGCAGCTCCTTGTACGTGAACAACAATTTCCCGCAGTGCTTGCAGGGTATTATTGTAGGCATCTGCGATCGTGCCTAGCTCGTCTTCTGTAATCGGTGCGCGTACTGTTAAGTCGCCGTTAAGGGCGGGTCTAAGGGCTTTTAAGAGTTGAATTGATCGTTGTTGTAGTAACTCCTTAGCTGCCTTTTCTCGTGTTGCTGCTTCGGCTAATTTTGCTGACTGCGCTTGTACTTGTTGCAAATATTCAGTATGTTGTAATGCCAATCCTAACTGGCTGCCAATACGTGCCAACAAAGTGACTTCTAATTCTTCCCAATTACGAGTTCCCGAATTTTGATAAGCTGCCAGCAATCCCCACAATTGTTCCCCAACAAATACAGGAACAATTACATAAGCTTTGGCTTCAAATTGCTCTAAAATTTCAATGTGACAAGGAGAATGACCTACCTGATAGATATCATTTACAACAAATTTTTCTCCTTGGATATATCGACCTCCTTGAGTTTCTTGTAAGTGGGTATCTTCCCAGACAGTTTTGATATCGGGGCCTACCAGTTTTACCCAAAGACGACCTGCTGACTCTGCGACAAATTCACCACTCCAATTAGGATTGAAGCGATACACGGCAACGCGATCGCATCGCAATAATTGTCTTACTTCTTGAGTAGTTGTTTTGAAGATTTCTTCTACATCTAAAGATTGCCGGATGCGGTTACTGATCTTAGTGACAGCTTTCTCTTGTTCTGCTATTTGAGCTAGTTTCTCAGATTTTACCCGGACTAATTCCAAATAGTCTATCTGTGATTTAGCTAGGCTAAATTGCAAGCTAGTCTGAACTAAAAAGTTCACTTCCCAGCTTTGCCATTCACGGGAACTAGAATTTTGATAAGCTGCCAGCAATCCCCACAATTTATCCCCAAAAAATATCGGAGCAATCATGTAAGCTTTGGCTTCAAACTGCTCTAAAATCTCAATATGACAGGGAGCTAAACCTACTTCATATATATTATTGACGATAAAGTTTTCACCTCTGACATACCGACCTCCCTTGGTTTCTTGCAAGTAGGTATCGTCCAAAACGGTTTTAATCTCAGGGCCTACCAGTTTTGTCCAACCAGTACCCACTGACTCAGCCACAAATTCGCCACCCCAATCAGGGTTAAAGCGATAGACAGCGACGCGATCGCATTGTAGTGATTGACGCACTTCTTGAGTGGTTGTTTTGAAGACGCTTTCTACATCCAAAGATTGTCTGATGCGGTTGACTATTTTAGTGAAAACTTTTTCTTGTTCAACTATTTGAGCTAGTTGATCGGATTTCGTCTGCACTTGTTCGAGATATTCCCCTTGTGAAATAGCTACACCAAATTGCAAGCCAATTTGAGTTACAAAGGTTTCTTCCCAAGGTTGCCAATCACGAGGCCCAGAATTTTGATAAGCTGCCAACAAACCCCATAATTTTTCTCCGGCAAATATGGGTGCAATGATGTAAGCCTTCATTTCATACTGCTCTAAAATGTCAATGTGACATTGAGCATGGCCTATTTGATAAATGTCATTGACTACAAAGCTTTCACCTTTAGCATAACGTCCTCCTTGAGTGTCTTGTAAATGGGTATCTTCCCAAACCATGTAAAAATCAGGGCCGACCATTTTTATCCAACCGTTACCCACTGACTCAGCGACAAACTCGCCACTCCAGTCAGGTTTGAAGCGATAGACACCGACGCGATCGCATTTTAGTAATTGACGTACTTCTTGAGTAGTTGTTTGAAACAGCTTATCGACATTTGATACCCGCAGAATTTTGTCGATGACTTTAGCTACCGATTTTTTTGCTAGTAGCCGCTGTTGCTGTTCTTTTTGGAATTCAAAGCTCTGCAACTTGTAAGTCAATTCTGTTGTAATTTGAGATAGTAAGCTAATTTCTCCTTCTTGCCACTGCCGCATTGAGTAGCAATTATTGACTGCTAGTAAGCCCCACACTTTCCCTTCTACTACAATTGGTAAACTCAAACTAGCTTTAATTTGAAATTTATCTAGCAGCTGCTTTTGATAAGGGGTAAGTTGAATCTGATTGATATCGTCAATAACTACAGCTTCTACATAGTCTTGATTGGTATATAAACCAAAAATAATTCCCGGAATATTTTCACCTAAAGTTGGAGTCCAACCTAATGTTCTTGATTCTGCTAAAACATTACCTGATTCTCGCGAAGTAAACTGATAAATTAAGGCGCGATCGCAACCAATCTTTTCTCTAATTTGTGCTACAGTAATTTTGAGTAGCGTATCAACGTCTGGGGCTTGGCGTATATGAGTTGCGATATCTTTCAACTGTCGCCGCCAAGTTTTAAATTCTTGAGCGATCGCACTTAATAAAGATATTTCACTACTAGCAATACTTGCTATATGAGCGTTACCATTCTGATTTTCTAATTCCGAGATTAGATGCTCGTTATCATGGCTATTGTTATACAAAAATGTCATTTGATTAACCTCAATTTTTTGATGGGTAATAACTGGATATGTGGCAAGCGATATTTATCTGATATTTACTCATTAAGGATTAGGAGTTTTCAAAACAATCTACCTAATCACACCTTACTAAATATTCAATTATGAATCCCCCATGCTGGAGATTGAATAATAGTTGTGGCATCCAAATTAAAAATTATTTCCTCCGAATCATTAATAAAATATCCCTGTAAAAAAGATGATATTTTCGGATAAAATAATTCAGCACTTGCGGGTTTCATTTCTTTAGTATCCAGCCATTCAATATCTATAATTTGTCGCACCAATAGTCCCAAATACTTACCTTTATTTTCTAGAACAATTGCCATCACTCTTGAAACTAAATTTGACCCTTGTGAAATTGGAGGATAACCTAACATTGCCTCTAAATCGACTAACCAAAGCATCTCACCGCGCCAATTATAAATACCCAAGACACTACTTGGCATCTGAGGAACGCCACATATTTCTGGTAATGATACTTGCAAAACTTCTGTAATGTGTTGTAAAGAAATGATAGCTGTATCACTTACTCCCAAATTAAAACTTAAAAACTTTTCTTGGGTTTCCAAAGCTATTGTTCCTTTGTCCTTGATTATTTATCTTTAGCCACTATTTGCAGTTATTGTTTATTCTTGGAGAGATTATATTTAAAAAATAGTGACTTCTAGTATTTGTTGATTTATGACATTTTTACTAGTTAAGTAATCGCTTTAAAATTACCACTAGTTCATCTCGATCAATCGGTTTTGATAGATAACCATCAGCACCTAACATATTACCCCAAATTTTATCTACATCGCTATTTTTTGTAGAGCAAAAAACCACAGGTATATTGCTAGTGTCGGGATTATTTTTCAGTTCTCGGCAAATTTCAAAGCCACTTTTACCAGGTAAAATTACGTCGAGAAATATTAAGTCTGGCTTATTTTTCTCTATTTTGTCTTGAGCCTCTTCACTACTAGTAGCACTCATCACAGAATAACCTGCCTGTTGCAAGTAACGGCTGATTATTTCCATATCTGTTAAGCCGTCTTCAACAACTAAAACAGTATTCATGGCAATTACTCGTTAATTTTTTCTCAAAATGTAAACAAAATATACAAATCCTAAATAATTTCTCAAAAAGACATAGAAGGGACTAGAGACTAGCCCTAACCCCTTTGCCCTAACCAATATTTCACAAATCAAATAGGACTGCTATAAATACAAATTTTTGTATTTGTCCAATTTTGATTCAATCTTTATTTATCAACCTCAGAAAAAATACGTAATAAATATAATTTAATATAAGATAGTTGAATCCAAAATAATTTGATAACCTAATTTTAGATTTTAAGTTTTGGATTGAAGATTAAAAATTTAAACCTGACTGATAGCACAAGAATTTAAGTGATAATATATCTAAAATTGCAAATCAATCGACAAATAAATGAATTTATAAATAGAGTTAATTGAAAATTGTTTAACCTCAATAATTTGATTTTTACTGAGGTGGAAAAGTCTATAAATTTTGAGGAATAATTCAGAACCAAAATTTGTCTCTAAGTCTCTCTAATTACAAACCTCTAAATTAGATTTCGTCTTATCGGTGGATACATTCGGCGTAGGTAAATATTTACGTATTATCCCCATTACCTTCTCGGTCACTACAGGTTTAGTGAGAAAATCTGTAGAACCAACTACTTTGGCGCGAACTCTATCTAAAAGACCATCACTGCCTGTTAATATAATTATTGGCGTGTTGGAAAAGGTAGATATTCGTCGCAACTGAGTACAAATTTCATAACCACTAGCAACTGGCATAATCAAATCCAAGAAAATTAGGTCTGGTTTATCCTGAATGAGGGTTGGTAGAGCTTGTACAGCATCTTGAATTTTGACAAACCTCAATCCATTGGAAGTGACAATATCCTCTACCATTTTGCATACTTGAGGGCTATCATCGACGCAAGCCACTAGTGGAGCAACCCGCTTCTTGGCTTGTGTGGTGGTAGAGTTATTGTTGACTTCAGTAATCCCTAAAGGTAAGTCAGGTACTTCTACTAATTCAATGATTCCTTTAAGGATATAGGGAAGCAATGAACGGGTCAGTGGTAGTACACTCTGCTTCATTTTCATAGCTAAATCTCGCAGAGTGAATTTGCCATTGATTAAATTTACAAAGTTTTTGTAGACAGATGGGTTTACCATCTGCTGAAGTTGTTCTGGTCGCCGTAGAACTGGTGCCAAGTCAGGAGA